>CAIRTQ010000076.1 GCA_903881545.1 uncultured Elusimicrobia bacterium | reverse complement strand
CGTGGAACTACCTGAAGAGCCTGCCCCACACCCGCAGCCCATGACGCCGCTGTCTGCGCCCGTCATGCCCCACCGCGCCTAAACGCCCGCCGCCTCCGTCGGGGCGGGGTGACGTTTACCCACCCTTACCGCAAGGACACCATATGCAGAAGAGAGTGCATGCCGCCGGAAGGGTACGCCATCTTGGGGTTGCCATCGGAGCGGCGCCCCCCAAAAAAAACAAGTTGGGCTACGGCTCGCAACGCTTCTCGGGCCAGGGGTTGAGACAAGGAATATATTGCAGGATCGTTTCCTTGCAGGATCGTCCAGCCAATTGACTACCAACCAAATACTCTTTTTCCATCCGACCTTGCGCCCAAGTGATTATCCGATCAATGGTAGGAGTGGGAACATCGCATTGTTCAGCGAAGAATTTGATTACGAGGGTCCCATAGGCAATGTCCTCGGTAAAATACCGTGAATTAAAATCCGGGAAGTACCCGGCACTCGCTTGGATCATGGGCGTCATGATTCCCTTAAATGATGGGATCCGCCGTATCATATCTGTCAAGGCAAGAGCGCTGTCTACGCCATAGTGCTTCATGATTGGCGTGATGTGGCATTTGCAGCCCATGCGAGGACATATTGATTGCAGCTCCATATCCATGCTAATGAGAATCTCCGATGCGTATTGGTCCCAATCCTCATAGAATGGCATTGGGGCTTTAAAGAACATTTTTTCACTATAATTTGAGAAGAGTGAATACATCCTGGCTGGATGCAATAAGGGATTGGAATTCGACAAATTCACTTCCATAAAGGATTTAAGAGTGTTTATGCCGATTCCCAACATGGTCTGAAGTTCGCCAATGAATGACGGCTTACTATGTGAGGAAAATGCGACATTAATTGAATTCTTGGCATCAGCCATGACGGAATGGCCGTAGGTCATAGTGCGGCAAATGAACGGCACGCGTTGCGAGCTAAAATACGCAATCTCCATCCTGTCGATTGGCAGGAAATGCTCTGCCAGCCAATCGAACCCGCCAATGCCTGGGAAACAGCCGATAACGGAATTGGGCTTCACGAACGGAGCAATGGATGACAAAACGGCCGCTCGTGAAAAACTAGGCAAGGCCAAAAATATGATGTCCGCAGTTGAGACAACATCCTCTGGTCTATTTGAAATAGGTGAGGCGTGTCCTTTACCTTTAAATGCGCCGTTGCAACCAAATACGGAAATCTCGTTTGCCCAGCGCTCGGGTTGGCGAGTCAACACACAAACGTCGAAATCTGAATTCGCGCCAATCGTTCCTACCAGCGCGTGGGCCAAATTCCCCCCGCCGCAAATGCAAACCCTCGGCTTCTTACTCATGCCAATCCCTTCAATTTAGCAATAAGCATCGTGTTGTCTGAATGATCACGCACCGCGATTCTGACAAACTCGACCTTTTCAAAACCGGCCTTTCCAGTGCAGTCCTTTAGGAATATATTCTTTTTATTGAGCATTTCCGCCACGAGTGTTTTGGCTTGCCAAGGGGGTTTGACTTCGCAAAGGAAATAGTTGCCTTGCGAAGGGATGGGCCGGATGAATTCTATCTCCTTCAGCGCCTCGCAGAAATTGTCGCGTTCAGATGCTATCTGCCGGCACGCCCGAGCATAGTCCTTTTCGTATTTCCCGATTATCTGGAGGAAGAACTCGCCGAATGAATTGATGTTCCAAATCGACAGATGGGATGCGATCCGCTGCAATAAGGATTCGTTGGAAGTCGCGACTACGCCCAGTCGAGCGCCCGGCACGCCGTAACTCTTGCTGATGCTCTTAATAACGACCAAATGCTTGAAACGGTCCAGGATCCCGCTGTCGATCAAGCTGTTGGATGCGCCTTCCGTCGAGAAATCAACGAATGATTCGTCCAGGATTACGTGCTTCCCGCGCGAGTCCAGGAAACCGATCAATTCCAGAAGGTCTTTTTTAGGAATGAAATTCCCGCTAGGATTGTCTGGATTTATAAGAAGCAGACTATCGACCTGCTCTGAAAATAATTTTAAATCCTGCGCGGAATATGCGAAATTAGGATTTGGCGGCACGAAAGGAACAACCTGGGCCTTCTTCATCCGTTCCGGATATTCGTTGAAGGTCGGAAAAACAACCCCGATACGTCCTGTCCAGTCAGACAGCAGACCGGATATTATTTCCGCCGCGCCGTTGCCGACGAGCATTTGATCCGGCCGGCACTTGAATAGCTTGGCGGCCAATAGTCTCTGGATCCTTTGGCCGGATGGATATTCGGCCAGGAGCTCGTTGAAGTAATAGGACATCTCATGCTGCATCCGCGCTGTCGGGAAATAGGGATTTACGAGGTAACAGAAGTCCCGCACCGCAGGATAACGCCAATAGCCCCCATAGCGCCTCTGAAATACTTCCAGCTTGCGTTCCGGCGGGGCGAATATCGTTTCCGCATTGTCCAGATCCTGCACGTCATCGATCTCATACCATTTCTCACCTTGCAGACGCAGCGCTTTGAGGTCCTGCTGTTCCAGAGTCAGCAAGACGCGCAGGACTTGCTCATAGTATTCATTCCTGCCCAAGGCCGAACTATAGGCCTCAAGGAATGGGAGATAGCTCTTTGCTATGAAGTCTTTGGAGAACTTATAGATATTCACGGTCTTAAAATAATTGGGGATGTTCGCATATTGAAAATTCTTCTTGGGCACGAATGAAAGGATGTCATCCGCATCATTCAACGTTACAACGGTTCCGTCCATCCAGGACTGATATTTGTCAACGGCTGCCAAATTCGGAAAAGGATGGTTCAAGAGCCGGTCGATGACTTGCTTTTCAAAGATGAGATCGCTTTCCAAGAGCAGAGTATCGTCTTCCTTGAAATAATCCTTAGTCAGGTACAGGGAATAGATATTGTTGGTCTTGTCGAAGATCGGATTGTTAACATAAACGATAGGCAATCCTTTGTAGGAATTCCCCAAATACTCCATCAAACGGTCGCCCCCAAAGCCAATCACGATGATTACACGACTCAGTTTGAATTGGGACAGGATATCTAAGGAGTAATCAATCAGAGCTTTGCCATTAACGTGGAGCATGCACTTTGTGTCGCGAGCAGTCAGGTTCCCCAAACGCTTCCCCATGCCTGCCGCTAAGATGATCGCTTGCATTTGATTGCCTCCAGCGTCTGTTCTCCCTAAAGTTTAACGGGGCGCAATGGGGTTCGGCGGTCTGTAAGCACACAAACTGACCCGTCGCGCGCATCCTGCCCCGATAGCAGGTCCATCTCGTCCGGCGGTGCGAAAATTATAGATAATATCCTCGCTGCAAGTTAAGCCGAAGCTTGTTATAATATTGGTCCTGCATGACATTTCCGCAGTTTCTCCGCTTTGATCCTATCGTCCTTTTCATTTCCCCGCTGGCTTCGAATCGCGCAGGTCGTGGCGGGGGTTTGGAGTGGCTTCTTTTCGGAGGTTTAGCTTGATGGCAAAACTCCCCCTATTCAGCCCGCTCCGCGGCATCCGCCCCGCGCCAGGCAAGGCGCAGGAGGTGGTGGCTCCGCCTTACGACGTTCTGGACTGCGAAGAGGCCCGAGAACTCGCCGCGGGTAAGCCCTGGAGTTTCCTGCATGTTTCCAAAGCCGAAATCGATTTTCCCAGAGGTGCAGACCCCTATTCGGACGCGGTCTATCAGAAGGCTGCGGATAATTTCAGGAGCATGCTTGACGCCGGAGTCATCGTCCGGGAGAAAAAGCCTTGTTTCTATATATACGGCCTCAAGATGGGGGACCACGTGCAGACCGGTCTGGTGGTTGGGGCGTGCATCGAGGACTACGACGCCAACCGCATCAGGAAGCACGAGTTCACCCGCCCAGTGAAAGAAGAAGACCGCGCCAAGCAGATCCGCTTCGTGCAAGCCCAGACCGGCCCCGCGCTTATCGCTTACAAGCAGATGCCACAAGTCGACGCCATCATCAAGAATAAAGTCAAGTCTGCGCCGGCGTTCTCGGTGGAAGGAATAGGCGGCGTCATCCACACTCTGTGGGTCGTAGACGAGCAGACTGATATCGGGATCATTGTGGAGTCATTCGAAAAGCAAGAAGCCGTCTATATCGCGGATGGGCATCACCGCGCGGCGGCCGCTTCCAAAGTCAGGAAGCACATGATGGCGCAACGCGGAGCGTCTCATGTCGGGACCGAGCCATACAATTATTTTCTTGCCGTAGGCTACCCGGTCAATGAGATGCGGATTTGGGACTATAACCGGGTCGTCAAGGACCTTAATGGCTTGAGCCCGCGGATTTTCCTGGAAAAGCTCAGGGAGAACTTCGAAATCAGGCGAGTCCGCGGCCAAGCCAAGCCCGCCGCCCGCAGGGAATTCGGTCTGTATCTGGAGGGCGAATGGCATCTGATGCGGCCGGCCTGCGCCACTCCCGCGCCATCCGTCGATCCCGTGATGTCTCTGGATGTGAGCGTCCTCTCGGACTTGGTCCTGGAGCGCATCCTGGATATCAAGGACCTACGGACCTCCGAGCGCGTTGATTTTGTCGGCGGTATTCGCGGGCTTGATGAGTTGGAGAGACGGGTCGACTCGGGCCAGATGAAAGCCGCATTCGCGCTGTATCCGCCGTCGCTGGATGATCTTATCGCCGTTTCCGATGCGGGCCGGGTCATGCCGCCCAAATCCACCTGGTTCGAGCCGAAGCTGGCCGACGGCTTGGTGTCGAATCCGCTGCTGTAGTATCCCTAATCCACGCGACCCAACCTGCGCGCCGCGGCGCTCAGGCGGCCAATGCCGAGCGCAGGAACCTGGCGATTTCCCGTCCCGCGTGCCGGCCGGGCGTCCCGAGCAGGCTTAGGGCCTGCATCCGCGCCGCCTTCAGGAAATCGTCGCCCTCGATGATGACGCGCTGGATCATCTTATCCAGCTCCGCCGTGTCATGTATCCTATACAGATCCTTGGCGATCAACCGTCCGATCTCGTTGAACCCCAACGAGGCCGGGTTGATAAGATGCAGGATCGGCTTGCCGGTGGGCAGGTATTCTCCCAGGAAAGAGCCGCAGTCCGTGATCATCGCATCCGAGGTCCTCATGATGTCGAAATAGTCGCCCAGCTCATAGATCCGGGCGTTGGGCAACTGAGCCCACTGTCGAAAAAAATCGTCGACCTCATCAGCCGCGAGATGCTCCCGGAGCGCGAATCTTAGCCGCGGATGCGGCTTGAGTATCCAGTCCGTGCGCGGATGCGCGCGCGCGTAGTCCAGGAAGAACCGGTAGTTCCAAAGAAAAGTCGCATAGCACAGATCGTCGAAGGCATGATGCGGCGCCCATATGATGCGCTTGATCCCGGGGGCGGCCGCCTTGGACAGAGACCAGATCGCCCCGTCATCGATGCGGCGGTCTTCCAAGTAGACGTCGAGCTTGGGATAGCCGAACGCCTCGACATTGCGATCGCCTTCGGGCGCCTTCCTCCTGAACATGTCCTTGCTGGCCTGCGAGAAGGTGAAGGTCCTCCAGATCAACCGTTGGAATAGGATATGGTAATGCACATTGTCAAAATTGGAGGTCTGCAGGCCATAGGGGAGGTAGCAGGTGAGCGCGAAACGCCCGACGTTGTCGACCGCATGGATCGGCGACAGGCCCCACGGCTGCTGATAGAACACGATGTCCGGCCCCAACCCCTGTAGATCGATATCCTCGCCGCGCGCCGCATCAAAGCCGTCAAGGACGCGCATCCCCCGCTCCGTGAAGAAGCGGCGGTTGACCTCGTATTCGGCGGCGCGCTCCGGCGCGGTCTGCCCCGGCCGGAAAATGGAGGCGGTCACGATGAAGGGCTGGAACCTGCCGTCCGCTTCCAGCGCGTCGTAGAGGGACTGAGCGCACCACTTGGAGTTCTCGCTCACCAGGAAGAGCGTGCGGATGGTCTTCTGGCGCCTGATCCTGGCGATGTGCACGGCATAGCGCCGGCGCATCGCGCGGGCCATTAGCCGCCACTGGATGTTCCTCCGGATCCAAGGCAGCAAGCCGACGGCGCCTAGAAACCCCCGGAGGGCCTTCTTGATCATCTTCTTCGGCCTAGGGGCTGCCGGCCTTGGGCCGAAACAAGGATAGGATATACCTTCGCTCCGGTTCCCGCAGCACTAGGAAGAAGGCGGCAGGAACGAAAAACAGAGTCTGCAAGGCCATGCAGCAGAACAGCCGTCCGTAGCTCGGGGCAACCATGCCGCGGATCAGGAAGAAGAAGCTTCCGAGCAGGATGGCGGCTTTCAGCATGTTGGCCAGCACCGTCTCCAGAAGGTAGGTCCGCACGGGCAGTTGGATGGCCCGGCACACGCAGACAGGCTGGACGAACAATTTGAAGATCAGCATCTCCACCGTCGTCCCGATGGCCACGCCGTACATGCCGTAATGCTTCAAGAAGATATAGCTCAAGAGGACGTTCGCTATCGCTTCGCAGATATTGATGACCATATAGACGCCATGCTTGGAGATGCCGTAAAGGACCTGGATCCCGGGAGATTGCGGCAGCGCGATGAGAGATGAAATGCAGAGGATGACGGCAACATGATAGCTGCTGTCGTAGCCCGGCCCCATCCATCGCGCGATGAAGGCCCTGCCGTAGAACAGGATGCTGAAGCCGATGAAGGAGCAGAGGAGCGTGCTGAAGGTCGTGACCCGAAGCAGGGCGGCGCGGATGGCTGGGTAGTCCCCGCGCCCTTCGTACTGGCTGAAGATAGGCATCATCCCGCCTATAGAACTGAGCGCCAGCTTGGAGAATCCGTCGAGAATCCTCACGCCGACCGAGTAGGGAGTGACCAGATCAACACGGAGAAAACCGGCGATCATCAAGGCGTCTATCCGGAAACGCAGGATGTCGCAGATCTGTCCCACGAACGTCTTCCAGCTGTAGCTGAACATCGCGCGGACCTGCGCGGGATGCGCGTGCAGGCAGCCCACGCGCACATGCGGATATTGCGTTTTGGCCACCACCAGGGATCCGGCGTTCTGCAGCAGGCTGGCCAGGAAGTTGATAAAGGTGACCGTCATGATGCCGTGCCCGCGCGAGAGGTAATAGTATATCGCCGCGTTGGACAGCAGCGTCCGGGCTATGGCGATGCAGGAGGTATAGTCGTAACGGAGGTGGGAGTTCAAGATGCCGTCGAACACCCGCGCCGGGAAGCTCACCGCTGTCGCGACGCCTATCAGAAGGATGATCTTCCGGAAAAGGACCGCCTCCGATGGGTCGTGGATGAAGAACGGGCAGGCGGCCGCGATGAGGATGGTGATCAGCAGGGCGGCGGCGCCGACCATGCTGAACAAGGTGCAAGCCGTGGTGGCGACCCGGCTCATCTCATCGTAGTCGTTCCTCCCAAGGGATTGCGATATGAACCGGGAGGCGGCGGAGGACAGCCCGAAATCCAGGAGCCCATAGTAGCCCATGAATATGCCAACCAAGGTCCAGACCCCATACATCCTGTCGCCCAGGGAATGGACGATCAGGGGGGTCATAAGGAAGGAAACGACCAGCAACACGCAGAGCTCCGCGTTGCGGAAGATGGAGCCCTTTATGAGCCTGCGCGCGGTGCTCATACGCCTGGCCCGCCGTCAGCCTGGAAGCGCATCCGACAGCGCCGCGACGACGGCTTCCTGCTGCGCCGGCGCCAATTCCGGAGAGATGGGAATCGCCAATGAATCCGCGGCCGCGCGTTCCGCCTCCGGGAACGTCCCGGAAGCGAAACCCAGCGCTGCGAAGCACTCCTGCAGATGGAACGGCACCGGATAGTACACCTCGCAGCCGATCCCCTTGGCGCGCAGGACGCCCTGGACGCGGTCTCGATCCGGGGTGCGGATGACGAACTGGTTGTAAATATGATGGTGCGCGCCCCCCGCATCCCGGTAGACGGCCGCGGGCGCCGCGAGGCCTCTCCGGTCCAGTCCCGCCGCCGCGAAGAGACGCTCGTAGCCGCGCGCGTTCTCCTGGCGTTTACGGGTCCACGCGTCGAGATGCGCGAGCTTCACCAGCAATATGGCCGCTTGCATGGTGTCGAGCCGGAAATTGCCCCCGATGAGCTTATGGTGATACTTCGGCTGGCTGCCATGGTTGCGCAGGATGCGCAGGCGTTCGGCCAGGGCGTCGTCGTTGGTCACGACCATCCCCGCGTCCCCCATGGCCCCCAGGTTCTTGCTGGGGAAGAAGGAAAAACATCCCATCGCGCCCATGGACCCGGCCCGCCGGCCGTCCTTGTATTCCGCGCCGATAGCCTGGGCGGCATCCTCGATGACCTGCAATCCATGCCGCTGAGCGATGTCCAGTATGGGTCCCATGTCCGCGCACTGGCCGAACAGGTGGACAGGGATGATGGCCTTGGTCCTCTTGGTGACCGCCCTCGCGACCCCGGCCGGATCGATATTGAACGTTGCGGGATCGATGTCCACCAACACGGGTTTGGCGCCCATCCTAGCCACCGCCCCAGCCGTGGCGAAGAACGAATAGGTGCTGGTGATGACCTCGTCGCCGGGCCGCAGGTCGATGGCCATGAGGGCGACGAGCAACGCGTCCGTGCCCGAGGAGACCCCCACGCCATGCTTGACGCCGCAGTAGGCCGCCACCCGGGATTCCAGCTCCCCGACCTCGGGGCCGTTGATGAAATGGCCGTGGTCGATGACCCTGGCGATGGCCGCGTCGAGCTCGGGTCGCAGGGCGCGGTGCTGAGCCGCCACATCCAGCATCGGGACCAGTGCGCCCGCTTCAGGCTTTGAACTCGTCATAGGTCCTGGTCCCCTTGCTGAGATCGACCGGCAAAGTAGCCTCCTCGTCCAGGTCCAGACAGCGCAGGACCCCTGGAGAGGTTTCCTTGTAGCGCAAGCCGGTTTCCGGACAGGTCATGACCCCGTCCGGACCGGGGGCGGGCAATCGGTGGCCGTGGCGGCTCATCCAGCCCTTCTGCCGGGCCGGATTGCCCATGACCAGGGCGTAATCCGCAACATCCTTGGCCACCAGGGAACCGGCGGCCACGAAGCAGTACCGCCCCAAGGTGGTGCCGCAGACGATGGTGGCGTTGGCGCCCACGGTCGCGCCGCGGCGCAGCAGCGTCTTCTCGTAGAGGGAGTGCCGGTTGATCTGCGAACGCGGGTTGGTGACGTTGGTCAACACGCAGGACGGACCGAGGAACACGTCGTCCTCGATGACGGTGCCGGTGTAGACGGACACGTTGTTCTGGATTTTGACGTTGTTGCCCATCGCCACATCGTTGGCGATATGACAGTTCTGGCCCAATATGCAATTTCGGCCGATGCGTGCGCCGGACAGGACATGGCAGAAGTGCCAGATATTGGAGCCGACCCCGATCTCGCAGGGCTCGTCCACATAGGCGGATTCATGCACCTTGACGCCCTTGGAAAGCCAGTCGGCCTTGAACATGATTACTCCAGCCTGCCGTCGCGCGCGGCCTTGACGGCAAGAGGATGGCACTCGCCCTTGGCGCCCAAAGGCTCTGCGTGGCGGATGGCGTGGACTATCTCCACACTGGCGCGGGCGTCGGCCAGGCCGAAGCCGCGGCCCTCCAATATCTCGCGGTAGCTCTCGGTATGCAGTTCCGCGAAACCATCGGAGAATTCGATCTCCTTGCCGTCCATCTTCAAAGAGCGGAAAGTCGCAGGCTTGCCGGGCTGAGGTGCGACGGGCAGGTCATTGCGGTCGATGGACAAGAACCAGCGGACCCGGGCATTCTCCAACTCCAAGAAGCCCGCCGCCTTGCGCGGCGAGGACACGTGGACCACATTGGAGACCGGCCGTCCGAAGCACCAGGTCAGCATGTCGAAAAAGTGCACCCCGATGTTGGTGGCCAGCCCGCCGGACTTGGAGACGTCGCCCTTCCAGGAATAGAGATACCAATGCCCCCGGGAGGTGATGTAGGTCAGGTCGATGTCGTGCTTGCGGCCCGCACCCTGGCTGCGGACCTGGTTGCGGAAGGCAACGATGGAAGGATGCAGGCGCAGCTGTAGGATGGTGTGCACCTGGCGGCCCGTTTCCCGCGCCATGGTCTCCAGAGCGTCGAGATTCCAAGGATTGATGACCAGCGGCTTCTCGCAGATCGCATGGGCGCCTACGCGTAAGGCGAAGCGCACATGGGAATCGTGGAGATAGTTAGGCGAGCAGATGGAGACAAAGTCCAGGTTCACGCCCTTATTGCGGCGCAGCGACTCCACGTGCCGGTCGAACCGCTCGAACTCGGTGAAGAAATTCGAGTCCGGGAAGAAGGAGTCGATGATCCCGACCGAATCGTTGGGATCGTAAGCCGCAATCAGGCGGTTGCCCGTGTCGCGGATGGCCTTCATATGGCGCGGGGCGATGAAGCCGGCCGCTCCAATCAGCGCGAAATTACCAATTTGCTTGCCCATTCTGGTGAAAAAATATAATACCAAATTTCGCGACGTCGTCCCAAACGGCGCTTCAACTCACGTAAGATGTTACCGAAATCCAAGCCGTCAACTCATCTAAGATGTTACCGAACGGCCCCAGCG
>CAIRTQ010000075.1 GCA_903881545.1 uncultured Elusimicrobia bacterium | reverse complement strand
TCTCTCTCACGTATTCTCTCCTGGCCTTCGGACTCATCCCCATGCCCCCAAAACTGCCCCAAACCCGCTGGGGCCGTTCGGTAACATCTTAGATGAGTTGACGGCTTGGATTTCGGTAACATCTTACGTGAGTTGAAGCGAAGGATGGCGGGCGCTGTGAGGAGATTTGGTAGAATGAGCCAAGCTCTGGAGAATTGCAGACAATTGGGAAGGCCATGCAAGGAATAAAGAAAAGGGACGGATTGTCTCCGCAGAGCCTCATCATCGCCATGGACGGCCCGGCGGGGGTGGGCAAATCGACGGTGGGGCAATATGTCGCCAAGAGACTCGGCTACCGGTTCATCAACACCGGCGAGATGTTCCGGGCCTTGACCTGGAAAGCGTTGGAGGAGGGGTGGACCTCGCTGACCGGGAGGCGGTGGCGCGGCTAGCCAAGCGGATCGATTGGGACTTCCGTCCGGTCGAGGGCGGCGTCACGCTCAAGACCTTCATAGATGGCGAGGGCGTGACCGTGCACATCCGCACCGAGCGCGTGAGCATCAATACCAGCGCGGTCGCGGCCAATCCCGGGGTCAGGCGCTTTCTTTGCCGGCTGCAGCGCCGGCTTGGCCGCCGCGGCGGCATCGTCATGGAAGGCCGCGATATCACCACGCATGTCTTTCCGGATGCGGACTTCAAATTCTACTTGGATGCCTCGGCCGCGGAGCGGGCGCGGCGCCGTTATCTGCAACTTAAGGCTTCCAGCCTGCCCGCGGACCTAAAGAAGATCCATGCCGCCATCCTGGCCCGGGACTCCAATGACCGCGAGCGCAAGATCAACCCATTGAGCCGGGCCTCGGACGCCATCGTTATTGATGCCACGCATCTGACCATGCGCCAAGTGGCGGAGAAGATGCTGCGCATCATCCGCGCCCCAGTCTGAACCGCTGATATGGCCATAGAACTTGACTGGGAGGAGGACGCGCGACCTTTCCTCTATCGTACGGCGGGGCCCTGGGGCCGGAAACTCCTCATCGCGGTCCGGGGTTTCCGGGTGACGGGCCTGGAACATATTCCGGCCGATGGCGCCGTCCTAATCGCCTCCAACCATGTGTCCTTTATCGATCCTCCTCTGGTGGGGTGGGCGGCCTTGCCTGTGCGTAGCTGTCGTTATTTGGCCAAGATGGAGCTGTTTCGGATTCCCGGCGTGGGGTGGTTCCTGCGCCATGTGGGAGCCATCGCCTTGGACCGCAGCCGCGGCGATGTGGCCGCAGTGCGCACAGCGTTAGAAGTCCTCGCACGCGGGCGCTGTTTGTTGATCTTCCCGGAAGGGACTCGCGCCCGGCACGGGCGCCCGCTGAGGCCCAAGAGCGGTTTGGGCTTTTTAGCCGGCAAGAGCGGCGCGCCCGTCGTCCCCGCTCGCGTGATCAATACGGACCACCTTTGCAGCCTGCGCCCGCTAGAGGTGCGTTTCGGCGCGCCCTTGCATTTCACGGGAGACCCGGCGGACCGCGGGCAATGTCAAGACTTCTCGCAGCTGGTGATGGAGAGGATATTTTCACTATAATATCGTGACGCGTGCAGGAGCCCGGTCGGCCTGGAGCCGAGCGAGGCTTACTAGGAGAGCTTCCATGGAAACGGCAGAAAAGCGTAAAGACGACGGAATACCCGCCCAGGTTGACGATATGGCGCAGGCGGCCGGAGAACCATGCGAAGCCGGGGGAACATTCGTCGAAAGCGAGATGTCCATGGAGACGCTCCTGGCCGGCCAGGATGAGCTGGCCAAGAAGCTTTCCGGGAACCAGGTCGTGTGGGTCAAGGTCATCTCCGCCACGAAGGAATATGTCTTGGTGGACGTGGGCGAGAAGAACGAAGGGGCCGTGCCGGTCGCGGAATTCGTCATCGAGGGGCAGTCCGGAGGCCCGCGGTTGCCCGCCGCAGGCCAGCGCATTCCGGTCATGAGAGCCGGTTCGGCTCGTCGCGACGGACACACATTGCTTTCCTTCAAACGGGCCAAGGCGGAGATCGGCTGGGCGGCCGTCTTGAAGGCGTTTAATGAGAAAGCTCGGGTCCGCGGCCGGGTCACATCCGCCATCAAGGGCGGGTTCTTGGTAAACATGGGTGGGGTGACGGCATTTCTGCCCATGTCTTTGGCGGACCTGCTCCCTGTGCGCAGTCCCGCCCGGCTGGTGAACACGGGCGTGCGCTGTTATATCATCGAACTTAACGAGGCGAAGCGTCAGCTCGTCCTTTCGCGCAAAGCCGTGCTCGAGGAGGAGGCCGCCAAGCGGCGCACGCAGGTCCTCTTGGAATTGCGCGTCGGCGAGGTGCGCATCGGACGGGTGGTGCGGGTGGGGCCCCAGGGCGTGACCGTCGATATCGGCGGGGTCGAGGGCACGGTGGGCATGGGCGATGTCTGCTGGGGGTTGCCTAAGCTGCCGCCGGGGCTCGCGCGCGGCTCCAAAGTAAAGGTCAAGGTGCTCGGCAAGCCGACGGCTGACAAGCCTGCGGATTCGCTGTCGTTGGGGATGAAACATCTGACTCCGAACCCCGCGGATGCTTTGCGCCGGAAGTATCCGCCCAAGACCGTGGTCAAGGGACAGATCGGCGAGGTCTCTCCTGATGGGCTCAAGTTGGCTTTGGCGGGGGGGCAATCGGCATTCTGCGCGGCTGCTGATTGCGATCCGAGCTTGGGCTGCAAGGCGGGCGATCCGATCTCCGCTATTGTCTTGTCCGTCAACAGCAACACTCTCGATATTATTGTTTCTATCAATAAGTTTGAAGAGATTAAGGACCGCAAGCGCATGGCCCAGTACCTTAAGGCCCCGCCACCATTGACCCTCGGGCAGTTGCTCTCTCCCGAGAAACACGATTGACGGGACGGCTTGCGGTGGCGCAGCCTGGCATGGAGCGCGTGCATCCGACTCACCCCGGGCGTTCTTCCTTGGTGGCCTGGATGCGTTCGCCGATAGGCTGGGTTGTGTTATTAGCCGTCTGCGCGGTGGTCGCCTTGCTCTTCTACGCGGGGTCGGTTCGTTCCGGCCGGACGCCGCGCCGGCTGGTGTCCTGGCCGCCCTCTTCTCGGATTGACGCCGCCCTTGCGGCCGCCCAAGGGCGCCTGGCGACCGACCCCCAGGATCTTCCGGCCCTTGTTGAGGTTGGGATACTGCATTTCGCGAAAGGGGCTCAGAGCTATCCTGAAGCTATCAATGAGCTTGAAGAGGCACGTCGCCTGGGAGCGCTCGATTCCAGGATATTCTACTGCCTAGGGGCGATGTATCAGGAGTTGGGGCTTTACACTTTCTCCATGCAGGAGTATCAACGGTACTTGCGAAACTATCCCGACGACAGGGAAGTGCGTCTGATGGCCGCCAAACTCGACTATCGCCAGGGGGATTTTAATTCCGCAATCAAGGAATATGAGCGCCTCCGCTTCCGCGATCCAGGTGATCTGTTGGTCGCTGAGAACCTCGGATTAAGCTTTTGGCAAGCGAAGCTCGCCGATCGGGCGGCTGAATGTTTCTCTCAACTTCTGGCGGCGGGTGGGCCTCCGGCGCGCCGCGCGCAGTTCTATCTGGGCAGGTTGGCTTTTGAAAGCGGGCGCGTTCAGGAGGGGCTCGACATGATGCGGCGCAGTCTGCCTGCGGATGGTGAGCCCGAAACGGGCATTCCCAAGCAGCAGATGTATCGGTTGCTGGCGCAGGCTTACCAGAGGCTCAACCGCGTGGATGAGGCCCGGGATGCTTGGCAGATGGTGTTGCTGGCCGTCGCCAACGACCCGGAAGCGACTGTCGCGTTGAAGACCATCAACCGTCGGGCTTCTGCCCGAAATCCCAGAAGGAAGTAGTGACCCGGTCCGCCAATGGACCTAGGCGGAATCATCGCGTGGTCTGCGCATAGAGCAGGGGCGTTGCTGTATCGTCCTGCCTGCGCTGCCTGAGACTGTGTCCCGCCGGTGGAAACCGGAAGATATTCTGGTCATAAGACCCATCTCGGAAGTCCCATGCTTTCATAATGATGTAATTGTTCATATTTGGGGCGATTTGGCGCGCTTCCCTCAGGGATTTGCGGGGCATGTCTTGCCTTGAACTTGCAAATTGTCCAATAAACAGACCATCTAACAGGTTTGGTGGTTTTTTAGAAGGCATGCCTCCGTTGTCTTTTCAATCATCGATCGGAAACCTCCTGGTTTCGTGGTTTGGCGGTTAATGCATCCTATCTCCCTATTGATTCGTTGATCGATGCCTGATTTGTTCCTTGGTCTTTTTTGTAATTTACAATGATCCTGACTAGCGGCCTTGAAAACCAAGTCGAGGGAGCCCGTCCTTTAATGGTCTTTTCATCCATTGATTGGAATTCTCCTGTCTCCCTATTAATTCGTTGGTTGATGCCTGATTTGTTCCCTGGTCTTTATTGTAATCCGCATTGATCATGACCAGCGGCCTTGAAAACCATGTCGAGGGTCCTGTCCTTTAATGGCCTTTTCATGAGTGCGCAAGTGCGCTGCTGAAGTAAATATATTGCCAGGATTTTTGCTTCGTTATCGCGATTGGATCTTTAAATTAATTTGCGATCTTGGATTTTAACTATAAAATTGCATTACATTGTTCTGCTAGTTATTAAAATTTAATATAATGCATTAGATTTATTTTTAATATGCTTAAAAAATAATGATAAATTTGTTTTATATAATATTGATTATGCAAAATAATTACCATCTATGATATTGCATTATGCAACATAATATATCTTATCGTAAGCATATGATCATTCCAATCGTGGTGGAGGTTGCGCGTTTTCCGTATTGTTTGGGGCGAGTTCTGCCGAATCGATTCGCAGAGACGCTTGTTCTGGAAATAGCTATGCTAGGCTAGGCTGGGCTTTTGGCCGGTTACTGTCGAGCTGAGTTGTTGCGCCAGAAGAAGCGCTTTGATCTTGCCGGGACCTGTTAGTTCGTAGCGCCTGGCGCGACGGGATCCTGATGACAGGATTTCTCCTTGGGCGATGCCTTTTTGTAGGGCTCGGTCCATTCGCTGCACCGGATAGCCGGAAATCCTGAGCCATTTCGCTAGCTGCGTTGCGGTTGGTCTGGGTTGGTGGAGAAGGCTCTGTGATGCAGACAAGAGGACCATGCATGCGTCCTTATGAGATTTGTCACCGGAAAGCTTCGCGCGCAGGTGAATTCCGCTGTCCTTTTGTTCGATTATTGTATCCCAATGGATATTGACGGTATATGGGTTTTCTTTGGGATTCCCGTTCTGTGACTGGATGGCGCCTGTCGGCGGCAGGGTTGTGCTTGCTTGGAACTGTTGTCGTTCTGATTGGACGAACTCGGCGGTCCCTTCGGCTTCGAATTCTGAGCCATCCGGCAGCTTTAGCCTGAGCCGTTGTCGGTTGAGTTCATTCATTGATATTCCTTGTCAATATTCTGTCAATTAATTTTTTTTATGTCAAATAGTTGTGGGTAACGTGTGAATTGATTATTATTACTATTATTATGTTCTATATAAGTCGTTATTGCTGTCTTATGCTTTTTTAATGCCTTATTAAAGTCAATATAAGGCCATGCCGCTGTGGATATCTTTGTGGAGAATGGCATGCTGCGTGAGGGAATTCTTGTGTGACGATAGAGCCCAGTTGTGCGTGGGTTTGCACGGCTTGGGTATGTGTTAAGAGGAGGGAGAAAATGCCCTGGGTTTTGCCCTTAATTCGCCTTGAGAAATAGCTGGCCCGACCCAGAGAAGTTGTGCTAGATCTCTAGAATCGGCAGAAGGCGTTCAAGGCGTACTTTTTGGCTTTGGCGCCATTGGGATTGAGCGCCGGCCCGGCCGAGAACAAGGCCATCGTGGCCGATACTCCAAACCGGTCCTGCACGTTGCGGCGTAGGCGGAAGTCCCACTCCGAGCCTAATGTCCTGGATCCGGAGCTGATGCGCTCGGCTTGGAAGAGGTAATAGTCCACATCAAGGGTGTATTTCTTGTATGATGGCGGGCTGAACCCGGCATTGACTGCGATGATTCCGGAGGCCTGGGAGGGCAGCCCACTGGCCGTGCTGGTGGAACCGTATGTACCGCCAAAGGCGTTATAGGGGGTGGCTCCGAAGAAATCGCCGAAGCCGGAGCGGTCTAGGCCGTCGAATTGATGTCCATGTGACGGAAAAAACGCTTCGTTGGTGGTGCGTGTTCCGGGGTTGTCTCCGGAGCCCCGAGCAACACCCAATCGCGCAATGCCCTCGCCCGTCATACGGGGCAGGCTCTGTTTCCACTTGGCCCGGACCACTTGAGCGTCGCCGTTGTAGGTGATGCGGCGGGGTACGACGGCTCCTGTGAAGTCGGAATCGGGATTCGCGGCTGGCGTCGCCATTCCCCGCTCGATGGCGGCTTCTCCATCGAAAACGAAGGGGCCGTAGCTCAAGTTGTAGCGGACGCTGGTGAAACTGCGCCAGGCCTTGGAAGAGTAGCAGTTTGCAGGGTTTTTCCCCGGGGTGTCGGTTACGGCGTTGCCGCCAGCATCCGACATGGTGCAACCATAGACAGGCTCGATGCCTTGCTCTCGCTCAAAAAGTTGGTTCAATTGCCAGACGCCATCGGTGGGCAGGTCTATGGCGAAGCCGAAGAGAGCCAGTGCGTTTTCTCCATAGTCGGAAATAACCCCCCCCGGGGAGAGTCCGGGTGCTGAGGCGTCACGGTCTGCAAAGACAAAACCTTCAAGCTTTATCCCCCACCAGGGCAGTCCCCCCCTCAGCGTGACGCCGGTCAACCCAGTGCCATCATCATCAAGCAGGAGGCCGCTGCCCAAGCGGAATGTTTGGCGGCCGAAGGTTGCCTCAACCGGATACCCTAGGAAATTGGCTGCTTTCAGGTAAGCGTTCTGAATGAAGGGCGTGAGGTTGCTGGAGGGGTAGTGCCTTGCGATGCTCTGGAACGGCGCGGACTGGAGAGTGTTCGAGGATCCAGTCACGCCCAGGGCGCGTAAGGTAATCCCTACGTCCATGGTCATGTCCTCGCCGCCCGGAGTCTGTTCCAGGGTAATCCGGCGCACGGCAAATCCTAGACTGGCATCGTCAGATATGAAGGAGTGGTTGTTCTTAGATGCGGGAACGCTATTGAGGTTCAGGTTCTCGTAGGAGATGGCACGCATGCTGTAGGCGGCGGTGACATCAAGATTCGCCGCCTGAATCGGGCAGGAAGCGAGCAAGAACGCCAGGGCGGGAAAGCGGCTCCTCACCATGAAGCCTTAGGCCCCAGCGGACCCCGCGGACTTAAGCCGCTCCTGCGCCCAGGAAGCCCAAGAGCTGTCAGGATACTGGAGCATGATCTTTTGCAGGGTGGTCTTGGCGGTATCGGTCTGGCCCATGGCTTCTTGGCAGCGTGCCAAGGAAGAATGAACCTGCGGCGCTAGGAAATGGTCCGGATAGCTCTGTAGGAAGCGTTCCGCGGTCTTGGCTGCCTCCGGGCATTGGCCAGCCGACTCCGATTCCAAGACCAAGCCGTTCAAGGCAAACGGGAGCAGCGACTTGGGTTGGCCGCGATCCAGGAGCTGCGTAAAATACTTCGCGCTCTCCGGGTAGCGGGCCCGATGGGAGAGGAGATCGCCCGCGAAGAGCAGGCCGTAGCCCGAGGCCGGGGCGGCAGGGTATTCGGCGTTCAATTCATCTATTTTTTTGAGGGCGGTATCTTCTTGATTGGCGTAAGCATAGCCGTTGGCCAAGGAAAGGGCGTCCCACGCGGCGTCATTCCTGGCGTGGCGGCCATAGAGGAAAATGACGGCCAGGATAAGCGCTCCGATCGCGGATCCTGCGATGATGCCTGCTTGCCGGCGGTTCACTGTCACCCAGTCGATGACGCGCCCGACCGTTTCCTGGACTTTATTTTTCTTTATCTGCTGTCTGACCCATTGTTTTCCCATTGGTTGCCTCTGAACAGTACGGTCTTAATATCTTGCCCCGAGAGGGAATCGAACCCCCATCTAACGCTTAGGATGCGCTAGCTCTATCCATTGAGCTATCGGGGCTCAGCATTTAAATAGGGCGCGCACATCTCGTCCAGCGAGTTTGGCGCGGCCGTTGAGGAATCCCAACTCGATGAGGAATGCCGCAGCGACCACCGTGCCACCGATGGCATCAATAAGTTCGCAGGCAGCCTTGGCCGTGCCGCCCGTGGCCAAGACGTCATCAACCAGCAGGACTTTGGCGCCGGTCGGGAAGGCATCATCATGTGCTTCGATGGAGTCTTGGCCGTACTCGAGGTCGTAAGTCGCGGATTTAGTCCGGCGCGGTAGTTTGCCTTTCTTGCGAATCGGTACCAAGCCTGCTTGCAGGCGGCAGGCGATGGGACCGGCCAGAAGGAAACCGCGCGACTCGATGCCGGCCACGAATTGGATCCCCGCGTTCTGGAACGGGGCGGCCATGCGGTCAATCACGGCCGCGAAAGCCTGCGGATTGGCCAGAAGCGGCGTGATGTCCTTGAATACAATGCCGGGCTTCGGGAAATCAGGGACATCCCTGATGAAAGAAATAGGGTCAGCCGAGATCGGCGGCATCATCAGTTCCCTGTTCTTCCGCCCGAGGCGCGCCCGATGAAAAGGTTGCGGGGCTTGCGGCGGATGAGTCTTGGCCCCACGGGGGCGGTCATTCGGCCGGCCGGGATGTTCTGGCCGAGGATATCCGTTCTAAGCTTGGGCGTATGCCAGCCGGGCTGGAGGTTCGGTCTGCCCAAATTGTGCCCTTCGCCGACCTCGATGAGGCCCATGCGGTTGGCCACCCGGCGCAGCCGCAGCAATGCCCGCTCCTCGATCTGGCGAATGCGCTCCCGCGAGAGTTTAAGCCGTTTGCCCACTTCTTCCAGGGTCATGGGAGTCTGCCCGGTAAGGCCGTGGCGGAACGCCAGGATCATTCGCTCGCGGTCTCCGATTTCTTTCATGGCCAAGTTGAGTTCGTCATGGAGCTTGAGCACGGAAAGGAGGTTCTCCGGGGATTGGTTGTTGGATTCGGAGAGCATGTCTTTCACCGTGATGTTGTCGTCTTCGCTGTCCAAGGGCGCTTCCAGGGAGCCCATTCCGCGCGCGGCTTCGGCGGCGTCAAGGACGCCGCGGACTTGGCGAGCGGTCCAATGCATGGTGTGGGCCATCTCGGCCAAGGAGGGATCTCGGCCAAGTTTGGTATGCAGCTTTTCCCACATGCGCAGCCACTTGCGCAACGCCTCCCAAGCGTGCGGCGGGATGCGGATAGTCTTGGATTGTTCTTCCACGGCGCGGCGGATGGATTGTTCAATCCAATAAGAAGCGTACGTGGAGAAGCGGTAGCCCTTCTTGGGCTCAAACTTGTCGATGGAGTGCATGAGCCCGAGATTGCCTTCTTCGATGAGATCCATGAAATCGATTCCCTGGCGATGGTACTTTCTGGCGATGGGGACGACTAATCGGAGGTTCGCTTCCATGATGCGCTGTTTGGCTTGGCGGTCGCCACGCTTGGCCTTCCTCCAAAGGGCATGGAGTTCCTCGCGATCGATTTGGGCCAGTTTTTGAATGCCTTTGAAGTACTGGCTTGTGGTATCAGTGCTCGGTGCTTCGTTTGCCATGGCGAGTTCCCTGAATCTTTACAGTATATAGAAAAACGAAGGCCCCCGCGCACCAGGGAGTCAGCCACGCGGCGCGATTATAAAAATCTCGGGGTACTCGGGGTTGAACCGAGAACCTCTTGGTCCCGAACCAAGCGCTCTGCCAATTGAGCTATACCCCGTCTGGCACTATATCTTAGAAAGAACCCGGTGCAGCGAGCAAGCCGTTCCTGGTCGGGGACCCGGGAATCGAACCCGGAACCTTTCGCACCCCAAGCGAACGCTCTACCATTGAGCCAGTCCCCGACCACGAACGTCTTGTTCGGCGCGGCTATCATCTTATCACTTCCCGAGTTCCGAAGCCAGCTCCCGGAGTTGGGCGCTAAACTCGCGCAGTAGGCGCAGGGGCGGCCGCGGTCCCGCAGTTGGCTCTGTAGTGGCTCCGGCATTTCCGACGCGACGGTGTTCCAGCAGGGCTTTTCTCGCGCCGGCAAGGGTCAGGCGGCGCCCCGTGAGTAGTCGTTTGATTTCGAAAATGGTCTCCAGATCGGTGCGGCCATAGCGGCGATGGCCGCTGGCGCGTCGGGCCGGCCGAGGGAATCCGAGCCGGGTTTCCCAATAACGCAGAGTGTAAGGAGCAACTTGGGTGATACGGCAGACCTCACCCATGGTGAAGGATGATTTATCCGGCAGGGGCGGCGGCGGAACTGGCGCTGCGCCGGGGGTCACGGGCGCAAAAGGTTCTTGGAGGCCTTAAATCGGACGCCCTTGCGTGGAGGCACGGTCACTTGCTGGCCGGTCTTCGGATTGCGGCCCTGTCGCTGTTGGCGGTGCTTCACTCGGAACGTGCCGAAGTTGGAGATGACGACCTTCTCGTCGCGGTTGAGCGCGGCGCGCACGGTTTCGAAAGTCGTCTCTACGGCTTGGGCGGCTTCCCCTTTGGTGCTAAGCACCCTGGCTACTGCTTTGATGATGTCTAGTCTATTCATCGGGACTCTCTTCGTCTCCCTCGGATTCTTCGGATTTAGGTCTGGGTTTCTGGGCGCCTGGCCCGGGGTTCTTCTTGCGCTTGAGATCCTTGAAGATGTCTTCCGGCTTGAGGTTCTTGAGGTCGGCCTTGAACTTGCCAACCTCGTCTTCCGTGATAGGCTTGCTGAGGGTCTGGCAGTTGGCGAAGACTTTCTCATCGACGAAGATGGGGCAGCCAGCGCGTACTGCCACGGCGATGGCGTCAGACGGCCGGCTATCGAGCTCCAGGGTGGAGCCTTCTTTGACCAATCGGATGCGCGCGTAGAAGGTATTATCTTTGATGTCGCAGACGATGACCTTCTCCACTCCGTAGCCTAGTGTTTTGATGGCGCCCAGGAGTAGATCATGCGTCAGGGGACGGGGTAGCACAACGCCGGAGAATCGGATGGCGATGGCCTGTCCTTCGGGGATGCCAATCCAGATGGGAAGCAGGCGGTTGCCGGCCAGCTCTTCCAGGAAGATGATGCATTCGTTTTCAGTGGTGGCCAAAGAGTAGATGCGGACTTGCTTTTCTAGCGAAGAGGCGCTTTGGTCCGGAGGTTGCTCGCTTGGATTCTTGGTCATGCTCTTATGCGGGATTCTGGCGCGGAGGATACAATATGCTTTTGACAAAAAATATTAGCAAACATGAATCTTCTTTGCTAGGACTTTTCCTTTGTGGCGGCGAGCTTTTTTTGTAGGCGATCCCAATTCTCTCGCGTAAGCCTCAGCCGCAGGTTCATCTTGTCTTCTGCCGTGGTCTGCGAAAGGACTTGACCTGCGCTTCGGATGAGTTCACTCTGGGCATAAGCCTGAGCCGCAGGCAAGGTGATCTCCCGCAGTAGCCAGCGATGGGCCAAGGCGTCTTGGACGGCCTCCAGGGCGGCGCCGACGCCCTCGCCAGTGGCGGCAGAGACAAAGATCCCTTCTGGGTGGCGGGTTTTTAGGTCGCGGAGTTGCTCCGGCCTGAGGATGTCGATCTTGTTAAAGAGGCGGATCTGCGGCAGACGGTCCGCGCCTAAGTCCTGCAACGTCTCGGCCACTGCGGCTTGCTGGGCGTCTGCCTCCGGTGAAGAGGCGTCTGCGACTACGAGCAGGCAATCGGCCAGCGCCGCCTCCTCGAGAGTGGCGCGAAAGGCAGCAATCAAAGCCGTGGGCAGGCGGCGGATGAAGCCGACGGTGTCCGTCATGACGGCCCAAGAGCCCTCGGGCAGCCGCACGCGCCGCGCCGTGGGATCCAAAGTGGCGAAGAGCTTGTCGTCGGCGTAGACCCGAGCGATGCCGCGTGTCAGGGTGTTGAGAAGCGTGGACTTGCCCGCGTTGGTGTAGCCGATGATCGCCACCTGGGGCACGGGGATTGCTTGACGACGCTCGCGGCGCAGCATGCGCGCCGCGCGGATGCGCTCCAGCCCCGTCCGTAGATGTCGGATGCGATACTGGATGTGGCGCCTTTCATACTCCAGTTGGCGCTCGCCGGGGCCGCGCGTGCCGATGCCTCCGATCTGTTGCGAGAAACCGCGCCACGCTCCGGTCAAACGCGGGAGCATGTAGGAAAGTTGCGCCAACTCCACTTGCAGACGTCCCTCACTGGTGCGGGCGCGTTTGGCGAAAATATCCAGGATGAGTCTGGTGCGGTCGATGATCTTGGCGCGTATCTCTGCTTCCAGTGCTTTTTGCTGCGCCGGCGATATCTCGCGGTCGAAGATGACGGCCGTCGCGGCCTGGCTCTGCACGGTTGCGGCCAGTTCAGCGACCTTCCCTTCACCGATGAGCGTGCCGGGGTGGTAGCGAGTCACGGATTGAGAGAGGACCCCCGCGACTTCCCCCCCGGCGGTTTCGGCCAGTCGGTGCAGTTCGGAAAGGCTGGCGGCCATGGCCAGGGCTTCATGTTTTAGTCCGACTCCGACGAGGATGACTCGTTCCGCCATCGGATTCCTAATGCCGGGCGGTTGAGTCTTGCGGGGCACTGCGGCCTGGGGCTTGCGCGATGAAGGCGAGGGCACCCCTCATCATGTCTTTGGGATACCCACCGGCCAGTGGTGTCGCGGCAATCTGATGTTTGAACCAGGTCCTCTGCCGCTTGGCATAGGCGCAGGTGGCTTGTACGAGGCGGCGCAGGCCTTCCTCCTGCTCCAGTTCCCCGCGCACGCACGCGACGGCTTCAGGATAGCCCAGGCTCTTGAAACCGGGTTCCCGGCCCGTGAACGAGCGTAGAAGACCGCGGACTTCTGCCAGCATCCCGGGCCACATCGATTCTGCGCGCCGCACGATGCGACGGCGCAGGTCGTCCGCCGGCCAGTCGATGCGAAAGGCCGCGGTGGGAACAAGATGTGCCCGTGCCAGCTTCTCCTTATCGTTTTTCCAAAGAGTGGAGATGCGGTGGCCTGTCAACTCGCACACCTCCAGAGCCCGCACCACGCGCTGGATGTTATTGGCTGGAATAGCGGCTGCGGCCTCCGGGTCGAGGCGGCCCAAGCGCTCATGTAGGCTCAGGCGGCCATGAGTCAGCGCTTCTGCCTCGAGCCGCCGGCGCAGGCCTTCATCGCGGGGCGGCAAATCGGAAAGGCCTTCGAGGAACGCCCGCACGTAGAGTCCGCTGCCCCCGGCCACGATGGGGATCAGGCCGCGGCCGGAAATGTCTGCCGCGACGGCGCGCGCGGCGGTGGCGAAGCGGCCCGCATCATAAGTCTCCGCCAGGGGCGCACAGTTGACCAGGTGATAGGGAACGCCTTCGACTCGGCCGGCGCGGTCCCGACAAGGTTTGGCGGTTCCGGCCGAAATCTCTTGATAGACTTGGCGGGAATCCGCCGATATAATCTCGCCACCCAGGGCCTGGGCTAGGGCCACAGCCAGGTCGGTCTTGCCGGAGGCCGTCGCCCCGACGATGACGATCATGCGTTGAGCGCTATTTCTTCGGCCAAAAGGGCTCTTTCTGCGGCTTGGCGCAGAGGGGATGGAAGGCGCAGCTCCTTTGGCAGACCTCTGGCAGCTTGAGCGCTATGCGGGTTCGGCAATCGGCATGGTCCTCGGCCATCCGGCTGATCTGATCCTGGTGCTTTTTGCTGATCCGGGTGAAAGCGATGCCCACGTTGTAGGTCGGACCTTTTTGATGCACGCGAACCACGCGGCCGGCTATGGTCACATGATCGAGCCCCGGAATGGTCAGCATCATGTCCAGCCTTCGGGCGTGGGGCGGCTCCAAGAACAGTAGGAGCGACATCCCCCCCGCCGAGAGGTTAGTGAGGATGGCAGGCTGTCCAGGCCCGGTCACGCGGCTCCCACGCTGCGTTCCGGAGGCGAGGTGGACCATGATAGGTTCGATCATTCCTTCGACCATCGGCAACCGGGCATGGCGGCGTCTTTCAACGAGAGGCTTTTCGGAGCTATTATGCTGTTGGTTCATTGTGGTCTCCTAGTAATGTGCGGCGCGTCGCGGCGCTTATGCATACGGTGATGAGGTTGCCGGGCGCGACCGCCGTCCGCCATCTCACCTTGAATCCGGTACGGGTCCGTCCAAAGTGCGGAGTCTCGGCCAGAACCTCGACCGAGCTTCCGACCTGGGATTGCAGGGCCTCCGCCGTCAGCCGGTCTACGAGGGCGTTCAAGCGGGCCAGTCGTTCTTCCTTTACCCGGGGCGGGACATCGTCTAGGAGTGAGGCCGCGGGGGTGCCTTCCCGCGCCGAAAACTTGAAGCAGAAGGCCGCCGCCGGGCGAAGTTCCTCGAGCAGCGACAGCGTCTGCATAAAATCCTCTTCCGACTCCGAAGGGAACCCTACGATGATATCCGTGGAAAGAGTCATCCCGGAGACCGCGTCTTGCAGTCGCGCGACCGTGCGCAGAAGGTCCGCTCGCGTGTAGCCGCGGCGCATCAAACCAAGCAGCCGGTCGCAGCCGGACTGGATCGGAAGATGCAGGCCAGGGCAGACGCTGCCGCAATCGCGTACCACCGACGCGAACCGATCGTTGCAGAGCGCGGGGTGCGGGCTCATGAAACGCAGGCGCCGCAGGCCCGGTAGGCCGTCAAGCAGGCGCAGCAGGTCGGAGAAATCGATCCGCCGCCCTTCATGAATGCCGGAGTATGCGTTGACTCGCTGGCCCAAAAGGGTCAGCTCCCGGGCTCCGGACCGGATGCGGGCGCGGGCGTTGGACAGAATGTCCTCTGGCCTGCGGCAAAGCTCCGGACCGCGTACTGAGGGCACTACGCAGTAGGTGCAAGCGCAGGCGCAGCCGCGCATGATGGTGAGGAAAGACACTGCCTTGGCGGGCTCGGCGGTCGCGGGGTGCGTTGTATCCGGGGGCAACTTCTTCTCCAATTCTGCCGCGATGAGCTCTGCATAACTTTCCGCCCGGCGCGCGCCTATGGCCAGGTCGATGTAGGGAAAGCGCTGGGTCAGGCGTGATCCGAGACGCTCGGCCACGCAACCGGCCACCACCAAGACTCGGTTGGGGTCGCGGGACTTCCACTCTCGCAGGCGCCCGATAAGGGACATGGCGCGCTGTTCCGCATGGCGGCGCACGCTGCATGTGGTCATCAGGATGGCATCGGCGTCCTCAATTTCCTCGGTCCGGCCCCAGCCGCGACGCAGCAGCGACGCGACCGTATCGGCACCGTCGGAGGCAGACATTTGGCATCCCAGGGTGATGGCATGAATCCTGGGCGGCGAGCCAGAGGCCCTAGTGCTCATCGGCCCTATTATATCATGCCCGTCGTGCCCGAAGATGCCGCAGTTGATGTTTCCTATTGATGGAGATCCTCGGTTGGAGTAGCGTTGAGGGACAGGCCCCGGGCCCATTCGGCGAGCGGGAAGAATCCGTGTGGACGGTCGTCCGTATCGGGTGCTAGCGCGGCAATGTCCGGCGGCAGGACGGTGTAATCGTTCCGGCGCAAAACCGGGAGAGCCTCTTCGAGCGCTAGGTCGTCGGCCTGGACGAAGATGTTGCGTCGAGCCAGGATCGTCGCGGGGTCCTGCGGGAGCGGCCGGTCGGAGCATACCAGAAGATATCCGCCGGGCAGGTTGAAGCCTACGGCATGAGGAAAGACCGATCGGGCGGTGCGTAGGGCCCGGGCGAGGCTCCCCCACCGGATAGGGCGCGGGCAGGCGTACGGCCGCGACACCCATGGGCGCTAGCCGGCGGCGCACCTCCGCGAAAGCCTCTCGGGTGGCGAGGCGGGACCATTCGGGCGTCAGCGCGGGATAGGGGAGCTCCCAAATGATCGCGTCGTAAAGAGGTCCTGCGGCGCGCAGATGGCGGCGCAAATCTCCTGTCACTAGGCGCAAGCGCGCGCTATCGGGGGCCGCTGTGAGCGCAGGCGGCCAGCCCGTCGGCGCTTGCACCCGCAGAATGGCACCGATGTCGGCTTGCGGGTCGAGCGAGACCAAATCTACCCCGTGGGCAAGAGCGGCCTCCGTGGTTGCGGGGTTGCGTGCTCCGGCCAGCAGTACTCGCCGGCAGGAGCCGTGCATGAGCAGGGGAAGGTGCGCCTCGCGGCGGGCTTCCACCCCGCCGCTGCTCCAGGAAGATGATGCCCCATCGCGCAGCAGCACCACCTCTGCGGACATGAGACGGAAGGCGTCTAGACATTCCCGGCCGTCTTCGATATGCGCAAGGAATCGTCCTCCGGGGTAGGCCGCGTTGAGCCGGTTGATCCAAATGTCTGTGAAGAGGTCCCGGCTTTGTAGAGCCAACAGGCAGGCGAGGATTAGACCCGCCGCCGCGAACCGTGAGAAAAGGCGATTCTCCTTGAGGCGCCCCAGGCCGATCCGGGCAAGGCCGGTGAGGCCCAGAGCCAGATGGCAGCCTGCGGCGCACTCAGCGGCCCCAAGGCGCGGAATCAGGACTGCGGCGGCGCACGGGCCCGCGGCCGCGATTAGTCCGGCCGCGATTTTGGCTAGACAGGCGCGTTGTCTATAAGGGGCCTCAGCTGTTTTTCCCCACGCCAGGGGCAGAGAAGCGCACCAAAAGGCGACGGCCAACATGGACTGGCCCGCGATGAATATGAGGTCTCTGCTGTCGCGCAAGGGGGCGATGATGTGTCCGGCTTCCCCGGAGTTGATGCCAATGAAGCGCAGCCAAGAGAGGGCTAGGAGGCCGGCCAGGGCCGAGACAAAGGCCCATAAGCCGGGCCGGCGGGTCGCCGGCGCCAGAATATCCGCAACGAGGTCCTTCAGCCAGAAACCAATCGCGATGCCGAGGCCGGCCCCGGCCATGATGCCGCAGAGAGCGTACAGGGAATGCCCCCAAAGCAAGCCCAGGCAGCGGGCCCAGGCTACGGTCGCGGCGGCGGTCAAAGCTGCAATCAAAGCTGGTCGGAGTGCGAACTTAGTAATGGTCCAAGACCAATAACCGCCTGCCAGCGTCAATGTCAGCCCGATGACGCCGGCGGCCCGAATGCCGGACAGCGGCATGACCGCGACGCAAGACACCATCGCCGCCGTAGCGACCAGGAACAGGAACGGCATGCGGATGGCGCCGGGCCGCGGGCGCAAGCCTAAAGTCCAGGTCACCGCCAGAGTGCCAGCCAACATCGCCGCGCACCAAGAAACGCCGATGCCCAGCCGCAGGCCGATGCAGGCGACGGTGGGGCCCAGAATGCCAAGACCGGCCCAAGAGAGGATTGCGGCGACGGCTGGCGTCACATCGAGATGCTAACATTTTGTGGGTCTTCTCCAAAGCGAGTGGGTGATTTTCACCTGAAATCATATCGGATCGAGCATGCAGGTGAGGACTTTGAGGCGCAGGTACTCCTCGTCGCGTAGGCCGTAGCTGCGCCGCTGGATGACGCGGAT
>CAIRTQ010000074.1 GCA_903881545.1 uncultured Elusimicrobia bacterium | reverse complement strand
TGAAGTATCATTCTTTCACCTCGCGGGTGAAAAGTTATCGCTTTTCACCGATTCTTCCCTTTCGACGGGACGCGAGGTATTTTATTTCTTATTGATCATCCTTGTTTGAGGATTGGGGGTTGAAGCGAGGTCTTGACAAAAAAACACTTTGTGCTATACTCATATCGCTGGGCGCGAAGGCTGTCGATAAAACGACTCTAGCTTTCGCGCCCCGCGCTTTTCCACCCTCACTCCCCGGGCGGCGCCAGGCGGGCCAGGTAGCGCGCGAACCCCCACATGGCCCAAAGATGAATGATGGCCTGGGTGCAATTGTAGAGCGGCCAAGGCAAAGCTGGCCGGTAGTCATGGATGGCGACCAGCAGTACGCGGCCACCCAAAACCTCGCGGAACTCCAGCCGCGGCCGGGCCGTGTCCCGCTCGGTCTGGAGCACCAGCGCGCCGCCCGTGATGTAGTAGACCTGCCGCGAGGGCTCCGCGCTGCGGTCATGGGCGAAGGTAAGCTCCACGAGCGGCGTCCGCGATCCGGGCAGGCGGAAGCGCACATTGCGCCGAGAGTCCACATCCACTCGTAGCAGGACCCGGAAAAAGCGCGGCAGCCACGCGCCGTACTGTTCCGCAGCCCAAAGCGCGCTGCGACCGGAAGGCAAGGCCATGCGCTGGACCGAACGCACATCGTAGCGGTACAGCTCCCGCCAAAGCCCGTGCCATGCGGGCCGGACCGGACGGCCGCCGCGGCCCATGGCCTTCTCCCGGGCCACCGCAGCCTGCACCGCCGCGTCGAAAGGTATGCCGGGCACCCCGGCCTCGGCTTGCAGGCGTCGATCACGGCAGACCATGTCGTGCCGAACGCTCTCAACTAAAGGCGCGGCCAAAGCCCGGGGAGCCCCGGTCACGGCCGATAGCCACCAACGCCACCAAAATGTGCCAAGCGCGGGGACAGTGACGAACCGCCTCTTGAGCCTGAGCCGGCGCGCGGTGCGCTGTAGAAGTTCGCGGTAGCTCATGACTTCCGGCGCGCCAATGTCGAAGCTGCGGCTCTGCGGCGCAGGGTGTTCCAGGCTGTAGCGCAGGAGACGGATCACATCGTCCAGGGCAACGGGTTGGGTCAGGGATCGCATCCAGGGCGGGCAGAGGATGATAGGGACGCGCTCGACCAAGGTCTGGAGCATACGGAAAGACGAGCCGCCCGGTCCCACGATGATGCTGGCACGCAAGGCAGTGACCGGCACGCCGCGCGAGCCCAGTGTCCGCTCGACTTCCAGACGGCTGCTCAGATGCCGTGAGAGCCCGGTCTCTCCGGGAGTCAAGCCGCCCAGATAGACGATGTGCTTGACCTTGGCGCGCGCCGCGGCGCGCGCAAAGTTGTCCGCGCAGATCAGGTCCATATCCTGGAAGGCGCCTTGCGTTAAATGCGCCGACGGCAGCATGGAATGGATGAGGTAGACAGCCTGCTCAACTCCCTCCAGGGCCTGCTCGCACTGCAGCAGCGAGAAGAGGTCGCAGCGCCGCCATTCCACCGCCGCCGGCGCCGCGACGGGGGGCCGGCGCGCCAAGCCGACGATCCGGCAGGCCGGGGCCAGGTTTTCGGCCAGGGCCCGGCCCACGAAGCCGGTCGCGCCGGCGATGGCCACGGTCGTGCGGGAGTCCATCAGGCCAGCGCCACGCTGCCGCGCCGGGCCCAGGCCCACGACAGCGCCAGTATGCCGGCCAATCCCAAGCCGCCGCCCAATACATAGGCGACGCGCGCGCCAAAGCCCTGGGCGATCGTGCCCATCAAAAACGACCCGATCGGAGTGACGCCCGCAAAGACGAAGGCGTAGATGCTCATGACCCTGCCGCGCAGATGATCCGGAGCCTGGGCCTGCAAGCTCGTGTTACAGCTGGCCATGAAGACGATCTGGGCGACCCCCAGCAGGGACAGGACGGCGCAGGCCCACCCGAAGCTGCGCACCCCGCCTAAAACCACAGTCAGGCCGGCAGAAGCTAAAGCAGCGACTAGGACCAAGCGCAAGGGGGGATGGCGGCCCCAGAGCGCCACAGCCAAGGCCCCCAGAACCGCGCCAGTCCCCAGGGACGACATCAAGAGGCCAAAGCCGTGCGCATCCACGCGCAGAACATTGCGCGCCAGGAGCGGGACCATGACATTATGGTTGAAGACGAAGATGCTGACACAGAGCAGGACGCCCAGGACGATGGCCACGCGGGGCGTGTCGCGCGCGTAGCGCAGGCCCGCGGCGATCTCGGCGACGACCGGGCCGCGCTCCCCGGCTGCGGGCATGCCGTCGGTGCGCATGAATGCGAGAGCGAGGATCACGGCCAAGAAGCTCAGGCCATTGAGGCCGAAGGCCCAGGCCGGCCCGTAGCGGGCCACCACGACGCCCGCGACGGCGGGACCGATCATGCGCGCCGAGTTGAACATGGCGGAGTTGAGCGCGATGGCGTTGGGCAGGTCTTCCCGGCCGCCCACCATCTGCACGACGAAGGCCTGGCGCACGGGCAGGTCGATGGTATTGGCCAGGCCGTAGCAGGCGGCGGGCACGGCCACGTGCCAATACCGGACGTGGCCGGACCAGCAGAGCAGGGCCAGGACGAAGGCTTGCAGCATGAGCGCGGTCTGCGTGGCCATGATCATGCGGCGCTTGGGTACACGGTCAGCGACGGCTCCGGCCAGGAAGGAAAATAGGAGCATGGGGCCGAACTGGAGCGTGCCGATGACGCCTAGCTTGAAGGCGGAGCCGGTCAGTTCGAGGACAAGCCAGGCCTGGGCCACGCTCTGCATCCAGGTCCCGATGAGGGAGACAAGCTGTCCGCCGATGAAGAGGCGGTAGTCGCGATGGTTGAGGGCGCGCAGGCCGTGGGGGAAGATCATCCTGGGGCTAAAGGTGCGGAGAGGAAGGGATTCGAACCCCTGATACCCTTGCGGGTATAGCGGTTTTCAAGACCGCCGCCTTAAACCACTCGGCCACCTCTCCAGAGCTAAATTATAGCTTGAATGCATCGCCCATGTCAGAGCGACCAAGGAGTCCGCAGCGTTGATCTCGGCCGCTCGCGTCTAGAACTTGCCCGCCGTCACCGCGAAGGCCACAGCGACATCCACCGGGATACGGCCGGGCCTGCCGCTCTTGCGGTCCATCCAGGCCCACACGGTCTTCCCCTTGGCCAACAGCACTCCATCCGGATGCCTCCGAATCTCATAACTTCTCTCGGATGTGACACGCGCTATTGCGGAGACCCATGTGCGGACCATAATCTCATCTTCCGGCATGGCGGGGCGCAGGTACTCGATCTCGTGGCGCCGCACGACCCACGCCGAACCCAGGGCCAGGTACCGCTCGGTTGGCCAGCCCTGCGCAGCAGAGTGCCCGACCGCGGCCTCGATCATCCAAGCCAGGTAGGCTTGATTGTTGGCATGGCCAAGCTCGTCGATCTCATCGGCCAAGACCCTGCGTCGATATTCGAACACGGCGGGCATGGCAGGGCAGCCTCAGGCTCGTGGCGGCAGGGCGGCCTTAACTTGGTCCCGCACGAAATCGATGTGCCCGCGCAGTTCGTAGAACTCCGTGGCGTAAGAAATAGGCGCCTTCATCGCATTGACCTCGATCCGATCGAGCTGCACGAGCAAGGCATCGCGCTTTTCCGGTGTCAGGTCGGCCATCGCTTCATGCTCGACTTTAAGCAGCATCCTATACCACCGGTAGATGATCAGGTTCATGCGCCAGCGCAGGGCCGCGGGGATGATGCGCAGGCCCGGGACCAGGATCATCAGCAGAGGCACCAAGGAGAAGATGGCGCGGTTTACCAGGCTCGCCACCCAGAAAGGCAGGAAGCGGTAAAAGAAACTCTTTCCCGAAGCGTAGAACCGGGCCGCGGCCGAACTCAGCCGGAACTCGTGTTCCTGGGGAGAAGGGAATTCCCCTTGCTTCCTGAAGAGACCAGCGCTGCCGTGGACCTGGCGCGCCGCACCGAGCAAAAGCTCGGTCAAAGCCGAGTCCAAGTCGGGACGCGCGACGAGTTCGACCGTGGGACCGATCAGGTCCACATCCGCCGCGGGAATGTCCTTGCCGAGGTCGAGGGCGCCCCGCGGCAGCAGCATCTTATTGAGATAGTTATGGTGCCGCACATACGCGTCCGCTTGCGTAAAATTATAGATACGCAATTCTTGGTCACGCAAAAGCTCGCGGATGACCTCGACCGGCGCGGAATCGCCCATCAAGAACACTGCGTCGACCCGTCCGGCCAATAACGCCTGAGTGGCGTCTTTCGGCTCGCTGGCATCCAGTTTTGTAGCGCCCCCGGGCATGATGCCGTTGTCGGCCAGAAGAGCGAGAGCCAGCTGGCGCGTCCCGCTGCCCTCGGGGCCTATCGCGAGCCGCCGGCCCGCGAACTGCGACAGGATGCGGAAGGGGCGCCGGGCGCGATAGATGACCAGCAGGGGATGATAATCGACGCTCCCCAGCGAGACGAGCTTGGCGGTGTGCGCGTCTTGGGCCGCGCCGCCTCCGACGAGTCCCACATCCACTCGGCACGCGGGATCGGCCAGGCGCTTCAAGTTTTCGCCGGCGCCTTCGGAAGTGAGGATGCTCACCTCCACATGGCTGAGCTTGAGGATCGCGGCGTATTTCTCGGCGGTTTTATAAAAGGAGCTGCCCTGACGCCCGCTGGTGATGACTATAGACATGGGCGGAGCTGAATGGAGAAAATAGAACACGGCAAACGCCGTGGCCATCCCGACACCAGCGACGGTAGCGACCGCCACCCTGCGGTCCAATCCGAAAAGCTCCGTAAGAGGGTCGCACAGCCAAGCGAATGCGGACTTACTTTGTTCACCAGCCATAAACCCTCCTGGAATCGTCACGGCTTGACCCCGGCCCTTGCCGCTATTCTATCCTATCTGGATGCCCGAACTCACGGCCGTCGCGAATTCCTATAATATTCGAGTAGGAGGCACTATGACCAAGAAGAAGCATGACGAAACCAAATCAGCGCAAGACGACAACACCGGCACCTATGCCTACGACAAGAATCTGGGCAAGGTCGTGAAGGTCTCCGGCCGCGTGCCCTCGGTCGCATCCAAGGGCAAGGGCGGGGCATTCGAAGATTCGGCGCCAAGCTCCGGTTGCGACTCCTGTCCTTCAGGCGGCGCCTGTGGCATGGGTGGGATGGGAGGCATGGGCGGGATGGGAGGCGGCTTCTAACCGCCCGGCATGAACGCCTTTGTCGCGGCCTGGCTGGGAAGCGCGCTGTTGCTTTCCCCTGCCCGTGGCGGCGATGATCTGGCCGCTCGGGCCCTGCCGCCGCTCACGGCCCGAGCTGTCCAGGAATTCTCTCAAGGGCAGAAAGCCGCGGCCTGCGCGGACAGCCAGTCCGCCTTGCAGCAAGACCCGACAGACGAGCGGGCGCTGGGCATCTCCAAACTGACTTGCGGCGCCAAGCCCATCGACGATATGGACCTCAAGAAACGCCCCCAGCGCGAACCGGAGGAGCCGTCTGAAAATATCAAGCTCAAAATATTCCCCACGCCAGCCGCTTCTGGTCAAGGCGCGGCCGCTGGCGGGACGACGGGAGAGACCACACCGTCCCAAATCATCGACGCTGCGCCAACTGGACCAAGCCTCCAGGACCAGCCGACCACCTACGACAAGCTCCTAGAAGCCCAGTCCTGGCTCGCGCAGGGCAGACCCAGTGAAGCGGCCGCGGCGGCGCAGCGCGCGGTGGAGCTCCAGCCCCACAACCGGAGAGCTTTCGACGCATTGGCCGAATCCTACCGCCAGCTGCGCAATTATCCCCAGCTCCTCTATGTGGCGGAATTCGGCCTCCGGACATTCCCCAACGACCCTGACCTGCTCAAGAACAAGGTCTTCGCGCTTATCAAGAGCAAGGACTATCCTGCGGCCCTGGCGACCGCGGAACAAGCCCTAGTGCTACACACGACAGACCCGGTCCTCTTGGCGCTCAAGGCTTACGCCCTGGGCCGCAGCAGCGACCGGGGAGGGATGATAAAAGCCCTGGAGACCGCGGCCGCGCTTGACCCCAATTTAGAACCGCTTCTTCTCGACGCGCGCAGATCCACTCCGGATAGCGAACCATTCCTTTTACCCGGAGACAGCCGGAAGGCTTCTCGGCCAGCGCCAGCGCCTCGCCGCTCAGGCCCTGCCTTTTTCGGACTCGTTGCATTCGGCGGGCTCATCGTCCTCTTGCTGTTCATCTTCGGCTTATTGATCACCAACCTCTATAAAAAGGAGCGCCCGGGGCCGCCTCCGGCCGAGCCCCCGGCTCAATCATGACCAATCTCAACGCTGTCGTCCTGGGCTCGGTGCAGGCCCTGGGGGAATTCCTGCCCATATCGAGTTCCGCGCACCTGGTGCTCGTGCCTAGGCTTTTGGGCTGGGCTTACCAAGGCAAGGCCGTGGACGTAGCCCTGCATTGGGGGACCTTGGTCGCGGTCTGCGCCTATTTCTGGAACGATTGGATAGCTCTCATCAAAGCCGGATTCTCCCGCGAGAAATCCCAGGAGCGCAGCCTGTTCTGGTACATCATGCTCGCCACCTTGCCCGGGGGATTGGCCGGGCTCTTGCTGGAAAAGCGGGTCGAAGACATGCCCACCATCGCAATCGCCGCGATCCTAGCCGGCTTCGCCATTTTGCTCTGGGTCAGCGACCGTTACGGCCGGCACAGCAAGGGGCTGGCCGACCTGGGCTTGGGATCGACCTTGGCTATCGGCGCGGCCCAGGCCGTGGCCGTGGTCCCAGGCGTCTCCCGCTCGGGAATCACACTCACAGCCGCGCTCTGGTTGGGGCTCAAGCGCGAGGACGCGGCACGCTTCTCATTCCTGCTCTCGGTCCCCATAGTGGTCGCGGCCGGCCTCTACGAGGCGCGCCATCTCCACGGCGCGGCCTTGACCGGGCCCTTCTGGATCAGCCTGCTCGTGACCACGGTCGTCGGCTGGGCCGCCATACGCTTCCTACTGTCCTATCTCAAGGCCCGCGGGGTGGCATTGTTCGTGGTCTACCGCATCCTCTTCGCGCTCTTCTGCGGTCTCTGGGCCTGGCGCTGATATCTCCGGATTCATATTCCGAATCCCGCGTTTGGTACAATTGACGAAGATTCCTAGGAGGCGCTAGATGACCGAACTTCAATTCGCACCCGGCTACAAGAATCGGCGGTTCCAGAACTGGTTCTTCATGGGCTTGGCCTATGCCTTCCTTTATTGGGGCCGATACAACCTGACCGTGGCCAAGACCTCGCTCGGCGGCCTAATGACCAAGCCGACTTCGGCTTCATCTTCGGCGCGGGGACCATCGTCTACGCATTTTCTTTCCTTATTAACGGCCCGCTGACCGACAAGCACGGCGGCCGCATCACCATGCTCTGGGCCCTGGCCGGCTCCGCGATCATGAACGCCCTGATGGGACTGGCACTGAACCAAGTGCTGACCACCGGAGCCATACCCAAGCACTACATGACGCCGCTGTTCTCAGGGCTCTACATGGTCAACATGTATTTCCAATCGATCGGCGCGGTGGCCATCGTCAAGGTCAACGCCCCTTGGTTCCATGTCTCGGAGCGCGGCCGCCTGGGCGGCATGTTCGGCGCCATGATCAGCATGGGCCTCTTCTTCGCCTTCGACGCCAACAGCCGGCTCCTGGAGGCCCTACGGGGCACCGGGCCCGGGGGCATGGACGCGACCTGGTGGGTGTTCTTCGCGCCGGCGATCGGGCTGGCCGCGATCTGGCTGGTGGAATTCATCCTCCTGCGCGATCGGCCGAGCCATGCCGGCTACCCGGACATCGACACCGGCGTTCCGGAGATGGCCCACGGCGAGAAGCCTCTGCCTATACGCCAGCTCTTCAAGTCCGTGTTCGGAAACCCGGTCCTGGTCACCGTGGCCATGATCGGCATCTGCACCGGCGCCCTGCGCGACGGCATGATGCACTGGGTCCCGATCTACTTCCGCACCCCGGCGGGTCCGGGCACTGCCAGCGGGCTCGGCCTCGACATGCATCACCCCATCAACGCCAACTGGGGCCTGATGCTGATGTGCGCCGGCATCGTCGGGCCGATGGCCGGCGGCTGGGCCAGGGACAAGGTGTTCCAGCACCGCTGCTTCCCGCCGGCCACCATCTTCTACGGCATCCTTATCCTGTCCACCATTGCCATGTACTTCGCCTTGGGAAATCCCTACGCGATGGCCGCAGTCAGCTTCTGCATGGCCTTGTCCTACATCGGCAGCCAGGGCCTGCTCACGGCCACCGCGGCCATGGACTTCGGCGGGAAGGCCCGGGCCACGGCCACCGGCGTCATAGACGGCTTCGTCTACATCGGCACGGCCGCGCAGTCCGTCTGCCTGGGACAGATCACCAGCCGGGACTGGCGCTGGTGGCCGGTCTTCCTGATGCCGTTCGCCATCGTCGGCTTCATCCTCTGCTTGCGCGTCTGGCACGTCAAGGCCGACAAGGACGGCCGCGGCTACAAGGCCGCGCCCGCGCACTGAATAGCCGGCCTACATCACCTTCATGTTGATGTCGGTGATGATGTTGGCGGCCGTATCAGCGCGGTCGGCGGCGTTGGATAGATGGCGGTAGACCTCGCGCAGCTTCAAGACCTGTAGCACGTCTTCGACCGTCTCGACCTTACCGTGGAAGAGCGCCGCAGTCGCCTCGCGATATAACTGCTCCACACGATTCTCGAGCTGCTTGGCGCGCACGGCATGCTCGTTGGCAACGGCCGGGTGCTTGAGCAGATGCTGCATGGCGTAATTGATCTCCTTGCCCGCATCATGCAGCTTCTCGGCCATGTGGATGAGGTACTGGTTCGGCAGGAGCCTGAACAACAGCATCTCGTCCACCGTGGAGTAGGCGTAATCGAGGATGTCGTCGATGGCGCGGGAAAGGGCGAAGAGGTCCTCGCGGTCGATGGGGGTGACGAAGGTCCGGTTGAGCTCGTCGATCAGCATCCGCCGCTCCTCGTCACCATGCTCTTCGCAGTCGCGGACGGCCTGGGCCGCCGCCTCGCTCGGAGACCGCGCGAAATCCAGCAGCCCCTGCAGGCCCTTCAGACAGAAATCAGACTGGCTGATGAGGCGCGTGATCGACTGGTGGCACTCTGGCCTTAACGGATTCTTGAACAGTTTAAGCAGGTTCATAACGGCCCTCCCAGGTGCTTCATGAAATACTTGACCAGGCAATAAATCCCGGCCGCGACGCCGCCCGCGGCGGGGATGGTCAGAATCCAAGACATCGCGATGTTGGCGGCCATCTGCCAGCGGACCTTGCGGATGTTCTCCGACGCGCCGACGCCGAGGATGGCTCCCGAAACGACCTGCGTGGTGCTCACGGGCCCCCCGGCAAGGGCCGCCGTGAGGATAACCGCGGCCGAGGCAAACTGCGTGGTGAAGCCGTGGATTGGCCAGATCTTATAGAGCTTGAACCCCAAGGTCTTGATCAGGCGGTAACCGCCCGCGGCCGTGCCCGCCCCGATGGAGGCGGCGCCGATGGCGATGATCCACCACGACACCGCGAACTGCTTCTGGAATCCAGTGGCCACCAGGCCCATCGCGATCATGCCCATCGTCTTCTGGGCGTCGTTGGCACCGTGCGAGAGGCCCAGCGCGCAGCCGGTGAATATCTGGCCGGCGCGGAAGAAGTTGTTGGCGCGCGGCTCGGCCCGGACCGCCACCATGAAGTTGAGGATCAAGCGCTGCAGTATGAAGCCTACGACCAAGCCTATGAAGGGCGAGATGAAGAGGGCCAGGAGAATCTTCTTCAATCCGGCGATATGGATGACGCCGAAGCCATGCTCGATCGCGGCCGCCCCGATGATCCCCCCGATGAGCGCATGGGACGAGCTGGAGGGGATGCCCATCCACCAGGTCAAGAGGCTCCAGACTATGGCGCCCAGGAGTGCCGCGATCACAACCGCCAGAGTCACCGTATCGCCAGAGATGATGTCATGCCCGATGGTGTTGGCCACGGCGACGCCGAAGATACAGGGGCCAAGCGTCTCGCAGATGGTCGTGAGGACCAGCGCGCGCCGCGGGCTCAAAGCGCGGGAGGCTATCATCGTGGCCACGATGTTGGAGGCGTCGTGGAAGCCGGTCATGAAACCGAACGCCACGGCGGAAACGATCAACAGCAGCAGGCAGATAACCATGGGGGCAGTGTACGGCTCGTTAGACTATAGTAAACAGTGGATAGTGTCAGGAAGCCGCGCGAAAACTGAGGATGTCGCCGTCCGCCACGACATAGTCCTTCCCCTTCAGCGAGAAGCGGCCGGCTTCCTTGACCTTAGCCTCGGAACCGAGCTCGATAAGGTCCTGGAACTTCATATGCTCGGCCCGGATGAAGGTCCGTTCCAGGTCAGTATGGATGGCCCGGGCCGCTTGCGGAGCCGTGGAACCGCGGCGCACAGTCCAGGCGCGCACCTCGTCTTCGCCCACGGTGTAGTACGACATCAGGCCCAAGGCGTCATAAATACACCGCGTAAGCACCGCAACGGCAGGCTCGGTGATGCCCATGCCTGAGAGGAACTCCTGGCGCTCCCGGGCGTCGGCCATGGCGGCAATCTCGCTCTCCAGCTTGGCATCGAAATGGGACATGCTCATACGGGAGCTGAATCTCTGGTCCAGAGCCGCGCGCAGCTCCGGGGTTTCCTCGCCCTGAGTAACGTTCACCACTCCCGCGATGGCCTTGTCGGTCAGGAACTGATAGTTGAACAAGGCCAGCTTATCGGCCTCGGAGAGTCCCAGGCCTCGGACCGTCCCGCCTCCCTCCAGGCCCACCGCCACCTTCTCCACCGCCTGGAGCTCGCGCTCCTTCTCCGGCGTATTCCGGGCGCGCATCTCTGAGGCAAGCTTATCCTTGCGCCGCTCCATGAGAAAGAGATCCGCGAAGACCAACTCGCAGAGGAAGGAGTCGATATCCCGCGCCGGATCCACCGAGCCGACAGGATGAAAGACAGCGGGGTCCGGGAAGGCGCGCGCGACTACCACGATGCCGTCGAGCAGGCGCACGTCGTCAAGCCAGGCGGCTTTGCCTTCGCTGCGTTCCACATCCGGCAGCAGCAGCACATCGATGCGCGCATAGGTGGTCTTGTCCGGCCGGTACAGAGCGCTCAAGGCATCCACGCGCGGGTCGCGCACGGAGAAGACTCCAGGCACGCCCTTGGGTCCGACCGCCGGCGGCTGAGCCCCGGTCATCAGGCCGAACAACGTCTTCTTTCCCGCTCCCTGCAAGCCTAGCAAAGCAATCTTCATGGCCGGCTATGATATCAAATCGCGCCCGCCGCCACAGGCTACCGCTTCAACTCACGTAAGATGTTACCGAAATCCAAGCCGTCAACTCATCTAAGATGTTACCGAACGGCCCCAGCGGGTTTGGGGCAGTTTTGGGGGCATGGGGATGAGTCCGAAGGCCAGGAGAGAATACGTGAGAGAGA
>CAIRTQ010000073.1 GCA_903881545.1 uncultured Elusimicrobia bacterium | reverse complement strand
TCTCTCTCACGTATTCTCTCCTGGCCTTCGGACTCATCCCCATGCCCCCAAAACTGCCCCAAACCCGCTGGGGCCGTTCGGTAACATCTTAGATGAGTTGACGGCTTGGATTTCGGTAACATCTTACGTGAGTTGAAGCGTGCCCTTGACAGAACCACCTTCGGAATCTAAACTATCTGTGGGTAGGCCCTCCCCCCCGAAAGCGGAGGGCATTTTAATTCCCGCATCATCGATATCAAAGACGCTGTAGAAGGTCTTCGCTTCGTCCCTAACCTTCTGGACGATCACGCGAACTGCCTGCCCGTCAGCGAACCTTCCGACAAGAGAAAAGGTCGGTCCACCTTCGGAATCCGGACGATAACATTCCACATGGCCCACCTTCTCCAAGATGGTTCTTGCCCTAGGAATCAATTTCAAGCGCCGGATTTGGTTCGACTCGCTGTTTTTCGGTTCAGTCACATGCTCGAACGTAAGTCTGCCCGCGAGGACTATCTCTCCATTGAAAGCGGGTGATGGTTTTTCATGCCCGGACCACGAATCCAAGAAGGCAAGAGCGTTTTCTTTGAACTCTTCAATATCCTTCCCTTCCAGGCTTGCTCCGGCAAGAACGGGAGCGGTTTCTAAGATAGCCCTGACACGGGCGTTGTTTGTCATCAGCGTCTTTGGCCTTATTAGATTTGCCCCATCTCCCGTCTTCTCAACATAGAATAGCTCTGGATTCGGATGCACAGGCCCCTTGCCCATCACTGAATACGACCAAGGCCCCCATTGGTTCCAAAATCTCACCTCAAGCCGACTAGGTCTGTGGCAAAGGTGATAGAATGTACACGCCAAGGAATGAATACACTCAATAGCGCCTTGACGGGTTTCAAATGCATCCGGTGCGGGAAAGAAACGCCGGATGCCAGCACCTATGTCTGCCCGGCTTGCTCCGGCAACCTTGACGCGGTCTATGACTACAAGGCCGTCAAGAAGACGCTAACCCGCAAGGCCCTCGAGCAGAATCCAGACAAGAGCGTCTGGCGCTACAAGGATATCCTGCCCATCGCGCGCTACAAGGGCGTGCCCATCGTCCACATCGGCTGGACCCCGCTCTACAAGGCCGAACGCCTAGGCCAGGACCTGGGACTGGCCAACCTTTACCTTAAGGACGACGGCCGCAACCCCAGCGGCTCTTTCAAGGACCGCGCCGGGGCCGTTGCCGTGGCCAAGGCCCTGGAGCTGGGCGAAAAGACTATCACCGGCGCATCCACCGGCAACGCGGCCTCATCCATGGCATGCCTCACCGCTGGCCTGGGCGTCAAAGCCATCATCTTCGTCCCCGAAAAGGCTCCAGTGGCCAAAATCGCCCAGCTATTGGTCTTCGGCGCCGTGGTCATAGCGGTCAAAGGCACCTACGACCAAGCCTTCGACCTCTGTCTCAAGGCCACGGAAGAGTTCGGCTGGTACAACCGCAACACCGGACACAACCCTTTCACTCGCGAAGGCAAGAAGACCTGCTCCTTCGAGCTCATCGAACAGCTGGGCTGGGACTGCCCGGACCAGGTGTTCGTGCCCGTCGGCGACGGCAACATCATCAGCGGCATTTGGAAGGGCTTCAAGGACTTCCACGCCCTGGGCATCATCGACCGCCTGCCCCGTTTGGTGGCGGTGCAGGCCGCGGGCAGCGATGCGGTCAAGCGCGCCTTCGAGTCCGACGGGGTCATCCGGCCCGTGAGCGGCGATACTTTGGCGGACAGCATATCCGTCAGCATTCCGCGTGACGGCGAGGCCGCGGTCAAGGCGCTCAAAGAGTCGGGGGGCTATGCCGTCTCGGTCACGGACGACGAGATCCTAGCGGCCATGCGCGACACGGCCCGCCGCGAGAGCGTGTTCGGCGAGCCCGCGGGCGTCACCGCGGTGGCGGGACTGCGCAAGGCCGCGGCCCAGGGCCTCGTCAAGAGTAATGAGAAGACAGTCGTTTTGGTCACCGGAAACGGCCTCAAGGACGTGGCCAGCGCCATGAAGGCGGTAGGCAAGCCCTACCTCATCGCGCCCGACGCCGGGGAGCTCAAGAAGCTGGTCAAAGAGCAGGATATCCGATAGGAGAGCCATCATGCCCAAGAATGAAGCCGTTTTGAAGAAAACCGTCGCCCGCTGCCGCGAGCGCGGCATCATCATCCCTACTTTCGCCCAGATGGCCGACCCCGAGCGGGCGCCGGAGAGCGTCAAAAAGCGCCTCAAAAGCGTGGGGCTCTGGGACGTGGACCCAGCCAACCTCTTCCGCATCAACTGGAAGAACGATATCAAGACTGGTCTCTTCGGTGATGTGAACTACCTGGAGATCCCCAGCGAGCTAACCGGCATCCCCGCCCGCGTCATCGGGATCGTGGGCAAGCACTTCCCGACCGGGGCCCATAAGGTCGGCGCGGCCTTCGGCTGCCTAGCCCCGCGCCTGGTGACCGGCGAGTTCGATCCGGACACGCAGAAAGCGGTCTGGCCCTCCACCGGCAACTATTGCCGCGGCGGGGCCTTTGACTGCGCGGTGCTGGCCTGCACGGCCGTGGCCATTTTGCCCGAGCAGATGAGCCAGGAGCGCTTCGATTGGCTCAAGTCCATCGGGGCCGAGGTCATCGCCACCCCCGGCTGCGAGAGCAATGTTAAAGAGATCTACGACAAGTGCTGGGACATCCGCAAGAACCGCAAGGACTGCGTGATCTTCAACCAGTTCGAGGAGTTCGGCAACCCCACCTGGCACTACCACGTCACCGGACCGGCCATCGAGGAGGTCTTCGCCAAGGTCAAGGGCCGCAACAGCCGCCTGGCGGGTTATGTCTCGGCCACGGGCTCGGCCGGCACCATCGCGGCGGGCGACCGCCTCAAGAAAGACTTCCCATTGGCCAAGGTGGGCGCAGTCGAGGCCTTGCAGTGTCCGACCTTGCTTTGGAACGGCTTCGGCGGGCATCGTATCGAGGGCATCGGCGACAAGCACGTGCCCTGGATACACAACGTGCGCAACACGGACATGGTCCTGGCCGTGGACGACGAGAGCGTGGTGCGCCTGCTGCGCCTCTTCAACGAGCCAGCGGGCAAGAAGTTGCTCAAGAGTCAGGGGCTGAAGGAGTCTTTCATCGAGTCCCTGCCGCTGTTGGGCTTCTCCGGCATCTGCAATATTCTCGCTGCGGTCAAGATGGCCAAGCACTACGAGCTGGGCAAGGACGACGTGGTGTTCACGGTCTTCACGGACTCGGCCGAGCTCTACGGCTCGCGCCTTAAGGAGATGCACAAGGAGCACGGCGCCTACACGGAGACGCAGGCGGCCGGCGACCTGGAGCGGCGCCTGCGCGGCGTGGGCATCGACCACCTGCGCGAGCTGGGCTACTACGACCGCAAGGCCCTGCACAACCTGAAGTACTTCACCTGGGTGGAACAGCAAGGCAAGACGGTGTCCGAGCTCAACGAGTTGTGGGCCCCGGAATTCTGGGACCGCACCTTCGCGCAGGTCGAAGAGTACGACAAGCTGATCACGGAGTTCAACGAGCGGACCGGTTTGCTCAAGTCCGAAGGCACGCCCGTCGCGGCGGGCCGCAAGGGCGGCGCTTAAAGGGCCGCGCAGAGTTCGCGCAATTTGAACGCGAGGTAGAAGGGCACGGACAGCAGCCTGTAGCGCAGTTCCGCGCCGTCAGGCAGATTGACGCGGTGGTGATCGATCCGCAGCGGCCCGCCGTAGACCCGGACTCCGACGTCCGTGCCGCTCCTGCGCAGGAACTGGTGGAGCGACTTGAGCGATCCGTGGCTGCCTGATTTAACCTCGACCGGCACGAGGCGGTCTCCGGACTCAACGAGGAAATCCAGCTCCGCGCAAGCGCCCTTCTCCTCGCGGGTCCAGAAGAACAGCGGCCCTCTGTGGCGGGCATCGCCCGCGAGCAGTTCCTGTCCAGCCAGCGCCTCGGAGAGTCCGCCGCTGAAGTCCGATGAGACGAGCTTCTCGCGGAGGTGCTCCCTGGTCAGGCGCAAGGCATGGGTGCATAGGCCGATGTCCAGGAACTGCGCCTTCGGGGCGGTCTTGGGCTTTGCGGCCAGGGGCGGCGCCATTCGCGTCGTCGGGAGTATCCTCTCGACCAGCATCGCCTCGTGCAGTATGTCGAAGGCTCTCGACATCTCGTTTGAGCGGCGCGTCCCCGCGGCCAGGCGCGCGTAGTTGATCCGGTTGCCTGTCTCAAAGGGGATCTTGTCCCAGGCGGCTTTGAGGCATTCGCTCTCTGCCGTTCTGGAATACTTCCCGAAGTCCTCTTTGAATGACGATGAAAGGGCGTCCTGGCAGTCCCGCGCGGCCGCGAAACCGCCGCCGGCGGCGAATCGGGCCACGGCCTCGGGCATCCCGCCGACGATCATGTAATCCAAGACGAGCGCGGAGAGTCTTTCGTGGAGCGGCGCTGGAGTCTCCTGCCCCGCCCGCATCCCCAGCAACGCTTCCAGCAGGACGCCTTCCCCTCGCGCCCGGATGAATTCATCGAATGACGCCGGGTAAAGGTAGAGGAATTCCACCCGCCCGACCGGGAACGACCACCCTTCCGTCTTCATGCGCACTTCCAGAAGCGAACCGGCGGCCATGACATGGAGCTCGGGCATCTCCTCGTGAAAGAAACGCAGCAGTTTGATGGCGGAAACGGAGTTCTGTATCTCGTCGATGAAAAGGAGCGTCTTGCCGGGGATGATGCGCTTATTGGAGAGCGCTTCGATGCTTTGCACCACGTCCTTTATGTCCGTGACCTCGGAGAATATCTTTCTGATGGGGTCCTTTTCGAGATTGAGTTCCACGAATATCTCGAAGGTTTCCGCGAATTTTCTAACCAAGGTCGTCTTCCCTGTCTGCCGGGCGCCGCGCAATACAAGTGGCTTGCGGCCAGGGGTGCGTTTCCAGGTCAGGAGATCGTTCTCGGATTTTCTTTCAAACATAGCGTTATATTATTGTACAAAGAATACTGTCTTTAGAACAAATTCATGTATAAAGAATACTATCTTTATACATGGCGAGCTGGTTTAAGATGCTGCCGGACCGAGGATCAGCGCAGGCGTAGCTCGGCGATCAGGGGCCGGTGGTCCGAGGCCCAGCGCGCTGCGGGTAAGGTCGAGCGCCGGACGCCGAGGAGTTCCGCGTCGCCCCGCACCCAGATTGCGTCGAGCCTGCGTACCGGTGCCACAGCCGGGAAGGTCCGCAGTCGCTTGGCCATCCCCCGGAACCCCAGCGGCGCGAGGACCATATTCCCGAGCCTGGCCCGCGCGTCGTTGAAGTCCCCGGCCAGCACGACCGGGGTCTGGTGATGCAGCCCGACAAAGGCGGAACTAGACAGAAACTGCCGCATCTGGGCGACGCGCAGATGATGGGTCAGGCCAAGGTGCAGGTTGAAGACATGAAGCGCCCGAGGCGGGCGTCCCGACCCCGCTCCGCGGACGCGGACGCAGGCATGCAAGACGCTGCGGCGCTTGGTCCCCGGGACGGTGACGTCGATGTTGACGACCTCGGTGATTGGGAAGCGGCTGAGGATCGCGTTGCCGTAATGCCCGCCGCCGCGCACCGCCACGTTCGGAAAAAAGGCCCGGTGCGGCAGCCCAAAAAGATCTCCGAGCACGTCCACCTGCCTGTGCCGCCGGGAGCGGCGGGCGCCCTCGTCCACTTCCTGAAGCAGAAGGATGTCGGGAGTCGGCGAGCCAACGGCGTCGCACACCCGGGCGGGGTCGTAGCGGCGGTCCACGCCGCCGATACACTTGTGGATGTTGTAGCTCGCGATCAGGAGGCGCATGTTCTGGCCCCGCGCCGCCGCCAGGCGCGCACGATGTAGTCGGACCCAGCCACGAGCCCCAAAATGCCGGTGAGCACCGCCAGGGAAGCTTGGCTGGGATGCCCCAAAATCGCCGCGCCGATGGCAAGGAACTGCCCGGTGGTCACGGCCTTGCCTAGGACCGAGGCGTGCATGCGGAAGTCCAGGCGCTCGCGCATGACGGGAATAAAACCCCAGACCAAGGCGGCCACGGTCTGCATGAGTTCGCGCGTCGCGATGAGCGGCAGCGGGAACAGGGCGGACTTGCGCGCGGCCATGACCGCGGCCAGGACCAAGAACATGAATGTCTTGTCGCACAGGGGATCGATCCACGCCCCGTCCAACGGCTCGTCGCGGCGCAGGCCGCCCCGGCGCGCGCGCAGATGCCGCTCGAGCCAGCCGTCCAGGATGTCGCTGACCGCCGCCAGCGCCATGAGCCCCAGGATGAAGACCGGGTCCAGGGGGCGAAGCCAGGCCAGCGCCCCCATGGGGATGCGCGAGAATGAGACCAGGTTGGGAGCGCCCAGCAGGGGATTGTTTCTCAAGGTGAATGGCATTTGAAAGCTGGGGCTGCGCAGCTCAAAGCACATCCTATCATTTGCGGGTGAGGCCGCTTCATCGGCCGGTTTTGTATCATAGTCTCATGCCCCGAAAGACCGCTCTGCTCATGTCCGCCGTCGCCGCCCTGGCCGCCTGCGCCACGCCATCCCCCAAGCCCGCCGACAGCATGGCCTGGGCCGGCGGCAGGGTCTGGTATCAAATATTCCCGGAGCGCTTTCGCAACGGCGACCCCGCCAATGATCCCACCGCGGCGGACGTTCCGGAAAGCAACGGCCGGGCCGATTGGCGCGTCTCGCCCTGGACCAGCGACTGGTACGAGCTCCAGCCCTGGGAGGTCAAGCGCTCCACCGAGTTCTACAACGATGGGGTGGTCTTTGCCCGGCGCTACGGTGGCGACCTTAAGGGCGTCATCGACAAGCTCGACTATCTTAAGGACCTGGGCGTAGAGGTCATCTACCTCAACCCGGTCTTCGAATCGCCCAGCCTGCACAAGTACGACGCCTCTTCCTGCCATCATGTGGATGCCCATTTCGGCCCTGACCCGGAGGGGGGCAAGAAGCTGCTGGCCGGGGCCCGGGAGACCGAGGACCCCTCCACCTGGGTATGGACCAAGGCCGACGCCGAGTTTCTGCGCCTTATTAAGGAAGCGCACGGCCGGGGCATCAAGGTGGTCATTGACGGGGTGTTCAACCACACGGGCCGGGGCTTTTTCGCCTTCCAGGACATCCTTAAGAACGGCCCGCGCTCCCGCTACGCTGATTGGTACATGGTGAACAAGTGGGGTAGCAAACCTGGAGAAGAGTTCGACTACAAGGCCTGGTGGGGCTTTAAGTCCCTGCCCATACTCGCCAGGGATAAGCATGGCCTTCTGCCCGGGCCCAAGAAATATGTCTTCGACATCACCAAGCGGTGGCTTGCGCCCCACGGCGACCTTGCCCAGGGCGTGGACGGCTTCAGGCTGGACGTGATCGAGGACGTTCCGGCGCCGTTCTGGAAGGAGTGGAACGCCTGGGTCAAATCCATCAAGCCCGATGCCATCACCGTGGGCGAGATATGGGGCGACGCCTCGCCGTGGGTCAAGGCCGGCCGGGTGGACTCGAGCATGAATTATCCCTTTGCCAAGGCCGTGGCGAGCTTCTTCGTGGACCGCAAGAAAGCGACCTCTGGCCCCGAGTTCGCAAGCGCTTTGCGCAAGATGTTGGCTTCCTATCCGCGGCGCAACGGCCAGATGCTGCTCAACCTTGTGGATTCCCACGACACGGACCGCTTGGCCAGCATGCTCCGCAACCCGGACCGGACCTTCAATGAGCAAGCAAGCGCCAGGGACAACCCAAGCTATGACGTCAGTGCTCCTGACGCGGCCGGCAAGCTGATCCAGAAGCAGGTCGCGGCCTTCCAGTTCGCTTTTCTGGGCGCGCCCATGGTCTATTACGGCGACGAGGCCGGCATGTGGGGCGGCCACGACCCGGACGACCGCAAGCCCATGGTCTGGCAGGACCTGGACTATGCGCCGGAGAAGGCCGACCCTTTGGGCCGCGCCCGGACAACGGACCCGGTGCGCTTTGACGCGGACCTCCATGATTTCTACCGCCGGCTTATCCATCTGCGGCGCGAGAACCCGGCTCTGCAAGGCGGAGACTTGCGTTTCCTTGACCAGGCCATCACCCCCGACATGGTAGGGTTTTCCCGCCGAGCCGGGGATGGCGAGGCCCTGGCGCTTTTCAACCGCGCGAACGAAAGCCGCACCGCGGTCCTCCCTGTTGCCCACGCCGCCTACCGTGATGCGCTATCAGGAGAGGCGATGACCCCAGCCCAAGGTCGTATGCGGGTCGAGGTCCCGGCCCATGGCTTCAGGATACTGGTTTCCGGACTTGGGACTTAGCGACCCACTTAAAAGCGGGTCTTCTCCTTCCTGAGTGGGTAAAAACAGCGTGAAAAACAACATGCTCTCGACGGAGAAATGGCTTTCCTGATGCTTGCAAAATCTGGCACGATTGCAGGATGCAAAAACGCCGGCACCTATGGGATGCCTATCGCTTCCCTGGCTTTCGTCCTCTCCCGACCGTGGTGGGCATCTTCGGTGATCCCAGAGCCCGGGTCGTCCGCCTCCATCGGCAGGGAAAAAAACGGTTTGCGGTACCTGCGGACGCATCCATCGTGGCTGGTACGACCGGAAGATACGGCAAGTACGCGACCTGCCCTGCGGGGAGATGCGGATCTACCTGGAAGTGGAGATCCGGCGCGTCGATTGCAAGAGCTGCGGCAAGGTGAAGCAGGAGAAACTGGCCTGGCTGGCAGACAACCCATTTGTCACCAAGCGTTTTGCCTTCTTCGTGGGACGGCGCTGCCGGACCATGACGGTCAAGGATGTCGCCGAGGAGACGCGGCTGGACTGGAAGACAATCAAGGCCCTCGACCAGGAGTACATGCGCGAACAACTGCGTCGAGCGGGCAAGCCTGCGCCGAAGGTGGTCGGCATCGACGAGATATCAATTCGCAAGGGGCACACCTACCGGATCGTAGTCAGCGACTTGGAGCGGCGGCGTCCTATCTGGTTCGGCGGCAAAGACCGCTCGGAAGCGAGCATGGACGAGTTCTACAAGGAGCTTGGCCCGACGAGGAGCAAACGAATCAGGCTGGCTGTGATGGATATGTGGAAGCCGTTCCGCGCCTCCACGCTCAAGGCGGAGAACGCGCCGCAAGCGGCCATTCTGTTCGACAAGTTCCACGTTCTGCGTCACCTGGGCACAGCCTTAGACAAGGTGCGCAAGGCCGAGTATTACCGGCTGACGGGCAAGGACCGACGGTTCATCAAGGGCCAGAAGTATACGCTGTTATCGCATCAAGAGAACCTGACGACGGATGGCCGCCGGAGTCTGAGGCTCTTGCTCAAGGCAAACAGGCGGCTGAGCACGGCTTACATCCTGAAGGAGGAGTTCGGGAAGCTCTGGGACTACGAGCGGGAAGGCTGGGCTCGGCGCTTCTTCGAGAACTGGCGAGAGTCGCTCAAGTGGCAGCGCCTCAAGCCTTACGAGAAGTTCGCCAAGATGATCGACCGGCACTGGGACGGCATCGCGGCCTACTGCGAGCCGGAGAACAAAGTCGCCTTGGGGTTCGTCGAGGGGTTGAACAACAAGATCCGCGTCATCCAGCGGCGCAGCTACGGCCTACGCGACGAGGAGTACCTGCGCCTCAAAGTCCTCACCTGCATGCTCGATCCGATATGATTTCAGGTGAAAATCACCCACTCGCTTTGGAGAAGACCC
>CAIRTQ010000072.1 GCA_903881545.1 uncultured Elusimicrobia bacterium | reverse complement strand
CTGGCAGCGCCCTTGGCTGCGGCCCCTTTCGCCCTGCCCCTCTACCCGCCCACGACCGGAGAGATTACGGTGCCGCTCGTCGCCGAGCGCTTCGCCAGCTTTGAACGGGATCTGCGCACGCTCTCCGCCGCTTTCCGACAGAGCGTCAGCTCTAACGACACCGGGCAGACCCAGTCGGTGGCCGGGACCTTCGCCTTCGCAAAAGGCGACCGCATGCGTATCGAACACCGTATGCCCGACCCGCAGACCTTGGTTTGCGATGGATCCCTAATTTGGGTCTGGCGTCCCGCCAACGCGCAGGTCATCCGCGCCCAGCTCAAGGCTTGGAAAAAATCGCAGCCTCTGGCGCAAGGCCTCCTGGATTTCGGCGGTTACACCGCCCTGCTCAAGCGCTACCAGGTCGCGATAGCCACGATCAGCGCACCCGGACCGGACGGCCATCGCAGCCTTACGGTCGCGCTCAAGCCACACTCGGAACCGGGCCGACCGGAAGACAATTCCTATACCCTTACCTTGCGCCTTTCCACGCGAGACTTCTTTCCGTCCGAATCGGAACTACGCATGGGAGAAATGACGGCCCGCACCGTCCTTTCCGACGTGCACTTCAATCCCGACCTGCCCGAGACGCTGTTCCAGTTCCGACCGCCCTCCGGCGCCGACGTCCTGGACTACCCGGCAGCCCCGAATTAAACCATGGACCCTGAACTTCCCGCAGCAGTGCCGCCCCCGCTATCAGGTCCGCCCGCCGGAGAGTCCGCTGCGACGCTGTCCCCGGCTCAAGCCGTGGGAGGCGCTCTTCAGGCGGCCCGCGCGGTGCGCGGTGCCTCCGTGGATTTGATCTGTCGCCACACACGCATTCCCCGCCGCTACATCGAGGCACTGGAGGCCGGCCGGTTCGAGGAGCTCCCGGCACCGGTCTACCTGCGTAGCTTCCTGGCGGACTATTGCGAATGCCTAGATATCGAGCTCGATCCGCTGTGGCGGCAGTTGCATCCCCCGCCGACACCCAGCTCGCACCGAGATCCAGAGCAGCCGGAGTGCCCCGACACAGAGCCGCCAGAGGCCTCGGCCTACCTGGAGTCTTTGCGCTCCTCCTGGGGCGCGGTCCTGTGCAGCCTCATCCTGGCCATGGTCCTGACTTGGCGGGTCGCGCGTGAACCCCGCTCTGGGCCGGAGGAATCCCAGAAGCCCCAGGTCCTGTGGCCCCTGCGGCCCGCCTTGGAGGAGAAGCTTTCCATCCTGGTCAGGGACGAGGCTTGGATCAGCCTTGAGGCGGATGACGCGGCGCTCTTCTCCGGGCTCGCGCCCAAGAATGCCCGCATCGAGGGGGCGGCGCATAAGAGCCTGCGCCTGCGCGCGTTCCCGAGCGAGAACCTGGAACTGACCTTCAACGGCGCGCCCTACCGCCTGCCGCCCCCAGACGCGGACGGCGGTTACCGCATCGGGAATCCATGAGCGCGGCACCCCGAGCCATGAACCTGGCCAACCAACTGACCATGGCCCGCATCCTCATGGCCCTCGCCATATTCCCCGCGCTCATGCATCCCAGCCTGTCCAGCCACCTGGCGGCGCTGGCGCTCTTCACGGCCGCGCTGGTCACGGACTGGGTCGACGGCTATGTAGCGCGCAAGACCAACACCACCAGCGCCTTCGGCAAGGTCGCCGACCCCATCGCGGACAAGTTGCTGATCCTGGGCGCGCTCATAGCCCTCATCATACACCCCAAGCTCGACATCCCGATCTGGGGGGTATTCCTCATCCTGGCACGGGAACTTATTGTCGGCGGCATGCGCACGCTGGCCGCAATCCAAGGCAAGGTCTTGGCCGCGGAGAGATGGGGAAAATGGAAGATGGGTTTTCAGAGTGGAGCGGTCCTGCTCATGCTGGTCATACTCGTGCTCAAGGACGTCCCCGCCATGCCCGGGTGGGTATTTCATCTGCCCTATCACCTGACGGTGCTATGCGTCCTGGCCACCTGGTCCAGCGGCTATTTCTATTTCCGCCAAAGCCGCGGCATGATAGAGAAATCATGGGCTTGAACCGAAGCGGGTGGCCAGCGGTCTGCCTTGCCACAGGTTGCTATTTAAGCTACATTCCATCGTTGTTGATGGGCCGGATTGGCGGCGACAGGATGCCGGGCTGGGCGCAAAACCGGCGCTGGACCGGCGCCGGCCTCATCGGGACTATCGAGGGGATGGCTCTGGCGCCGTTGCTGCCTGTCTCACCCCTGCGCTACGCGGCCTTCCTGGCTGTCGCCGTCGTGGCCGCCTGTTGGATTTGTGATCGCGCGGAGGCGGCTTTCGGCGTACGCGACGACCAACGCATCGTTCTTGATGAAGTCGTCGGATACTGGACGGCGATCGCCTTCCTGCCGCCGCGATGGCCTATCTGGCTGGGGGGCCTGGTGCTGTTCCGCGTTTTTGACGCATGGAAGTCGCCGCCCCTCCGGTGGCTGGAACGCCTGCCGGGCGGACTGGGAGTCGTGGCCGACGATGTGGGCGCGGGCATCGCGGCCAACATCTGCCTGCGGCTGGTTCTAAAATCGGCGCCGTGCTTCGGCTTATGATGAAAAATCTAACGACGGTGACCCTGCTCCTGTGCACTTGCCGCGCTCTGGGCCTGGCGCAACCGGTGCCGGCCGCTGCCGAGCCCGTCGTCTCCACCGCAACCGCTTCCACCGTCATTGCATCCGCCGCATCCGTCAACAGTGTCTCTGCCTACCTAGGGAAAAAGATTTCTCGAGACCGCGGCCCCTGGGCCTTAGGCGAGGTCATATTCCTGTCGGCCGGCCGCATGGTCAGCGACTACACTTGGCGCGATATGGTGCGCGGCCAGCGCGGCTCGCTTTACACCAACGCGGACATCGCGGCCGACACCGAACGTCTGATGGGACTCAAAGCGTTCGAAAGCGTGGACGCGGAGCTCTACGAGATCCCGGGCACGCATGTGCCCCCCGAACACCAATCCGTCGCGGTCCCGAGCGCCGAGGTGCGCTTGGTCTACACCATGGTCGAGAAGAAAGCGCCGGGCACGGGAAAGCCCAGAGCCGCGGCCAGGCCCGCGCCCATCTCCGGCGTCGTCTTTACGCCCACCGCCTACCGCAGTACCGGCCATTTCATCACTCCGGGCCTGGGGCTCGACATCAACGCCATCTACTACATTGGCCGTCTTTACGGGAAGAACAACTATCCGGACGCCCCTTACAAGACCAACTACCTCGACCGCCTGGGAGTTTGGCTGCTGACCGCGGACGGCAAGATACAACTCCAGTCAGAGACCAAGCTGCGGCCGGCCATCGCTGTCGGCGCGCAGGCCACCGCGCTCCTGCGCGACAGCCCCCAGCCGCAGATCAACCAGACCGCAAGCCTCACCGTCTCGGCCTCGAACAAAAGCGTGCAGGTCCTCACCGACGGCTATTTCGTGGCCAGCAAGAAGTTCGGCCCCACACGGGCCAGTCTGGGCGTCATGCAAGGCACCATCGGGAACCTGGCCGCAAACCTTTCCGAGTTCCTGACCCCGGAAGCCCTCCACTACTATAATCACGCGCCGACGGACACCGTGGTCAAGAGCCGCACGGTGCCCTTCGCCAGCTTCTTCTTCCTGCCCAGGAACCAGAACCCCCTGGGGCTGGAGTTCATGAAATTCCAGGGCGCGCCCCAATCTCCCTGGCTCATCAACCTGAAGATCGGTTACTTCATCAAGCTCAACTTCGACATCGCCTACCTGAAGTACCAGGGCGGCTACGACGTCCTGGGCCTCATCCAGTTCCGCTACAATTACTTCCCGAAGTACTAGCCAGCTGGCTACGGATAGATCGCCTGCGCGCTGATCTGGATTGCCTGCTTGGCGTTGGTCACCGTCGTCGTGGGCCGCCAGAACTGGAACCACATGGTCCGCGACTGTCCCGGCGGTACGCTTACGCCTGTCTGATTGCCAGCGTAGCTGAGCGCCGTCGATGTGGTGACGCTGTTCGTAATGGCCGTGTTGAACTGGCCCGAGGCCGGCATCGTGGGGCTCCAAAGACCTTGCAATAGCACCATCTCCACGTCCGGTGCCTGCCCCAAGGACCACGGGCTCGACGGCTGGGTCATAGTAGAAGCCCACACCACGATCGTGACCGGCAGGCTGCCCTGATTGGTGACCACGAAACTGCTGATGGATATGGTGGAAAGATAAACATTGGGATCCAAGGCGCCGAGGCTCAAGGCGGCGGTAGACTGACTGAGCTGCATGCTGAGCTGGGTCAAGGACACCGGATTCCAGACCGAATCAGGATTCAGGCTGCCTACCTGGAAGTAGTAGGTGTTGGCCAGGTTCAAACCGGAGATGGTCAGGGTGCTCAAGGCCGGGTTGCTGGTGGCAGAGGAGATGATGGTGCCGCTGAAGTCAGGAACGGTCGAGGCTATCAGCAGGTAACCCTCGCAGGTCCGGCTGGATGGGGACAGGGGGAGGGCAGCCCATTGCAGGGTCGCGGAGGTGTAATAGACCGCGATATAGTCGCTGGCCAGGCGTGTGGGGGGAGAGGCCAAGGTCGCCGTTGAACCGCCCCAGACCGCATAGCTGGGGATGGAGTTCCAGTTGAGGCTAGCCAACTGGAAGAAATAGGTGGTGTTGGCCCATAGACCGGACACCGTCAGCGTGCCCAGAGCTGCGTTGGACGTGGCAGATGAATAGACGGTGCCGGTAAAGTTGGCGGCTGTCGAGGCCTGAAGGACGTAGCCCGCGGCTGAGCCTCCCGTGGGCGAGGTCCAGGAGGCGGTGACGCTGTTGGCGGAGACAGTCGCGAAGATCGGGCTGGATGGCGGACTGGCCAAGGTGGAGGTGCCCTGCGCCTCGGTATAGGCCGTGATGGCGCCATCGTTATTGAGCGCCGCCACTTGGAAGTAGTAGGTCGTATTGGATATCAGGCCGGAAGAACTCAAGGATGTGTTGTAGGTGTCGGAGGTGGTCACCACCGCTCCGGCCGGCGCGAAGGGATTCGGGGCCGTTGAAGTCAGGACTTGGTAATTCACTCTGGCGCGTTGGCCCAGATCGAGGCCCCATGCGCCGTAGTGCAGGCGCTCATCGCGCCGTTGTTGTTGAGCGAGGCCAGCCGCGTGGTCATCAGCGGAATTGATTCTCAACCCCGTCGACAGCCGGTTGAACGCGTTGGCCTGCGCGAGGGGATTATGGGCCGTTAAAGTCAGAACCCGGTCCAGGACCTGGTTGAGCACGCCGGCGCATTGACCAAGCTCACGGTCCCCTGCGCCATAGGGTAGGCGCCCATCGCCCTGTTGTTGTTGAGCAAGGCCAGCTGCGTCGTCAGCAGCAGAATTGATTCTCAACCCGGTCGATAGCTGGTTGAGCACGTTGGCCTGCGCAAGGGGAGTCTGGCGCTTTGAAAGGACATCGTCCAAGGCCCGGTAGATCACTCTGGCGCATTCGCCGAGCTCGCGGCCACCCCGACGTTGTTGTTGAGCGAGGCCAGCTGCGTCGTCAGCAGCGGTATTTATTCTCAACCCGGTCGATAGCTGATTGAGCGCGCTGGTGCTGGTATTGAGGGTGTTATAGGCTTGGCTCAACACCGCGACACCCTGTTGGGAAAGATTCTGGCCCTTTGAAGTCAGGACCAGGTCTAGGACCTGTTACATCACACTGGCACATAAGCCCAGCTCACGGCCATCGCGACGTTGTTGCCATGCTCCGCCACCTGCGGTATTGATTCTCAATCCGGTCGATAGCTGGGTGAGCGCGCTGGTGCTGGTATTGAGGGCGTTATCGGACGTGCTCAACAACGCG
>CAIRTQ010000071.1 GCA_903881545.1 uncultured Elusimicrobia bacterium | reverse complement strand
GGTAAGCATCCTGGAGGCGTCGGGGTTTTCGCATCCAGCAATCATGCCAGATTTCTTGACCATCAAAATAGCCGATTCTCCTTCGAGAGAACATCGTTTTTTATGCTGTTTTTACCCACTCGCCGGGACGAAGACCCTCTTATTCTTCCCATATTTAAAACCACCTCCCTGCTGAAAGCCCGGGTCATTGACTAACTGAGCGAAAATCACTGCTCGGGCCACCGCAAGAGGTCGCCGTGCCCACCAATGATGAAGTGACGCTGGATGGCCGTGCTTGATGGTTTTCTCGCGGGCACAAGCCGCATTGATTGCGTCGAGAGGAAGGGCAACCTCGATGAGCTTCCGGGGAGATTTGATTGTATAGGCCATGAGCTTACGCGCGCTCCGCTTGCTTCAGTAGCTTCTTGAGGTCATAGTTCACCGACGCCACGCCCCACCCGGGTTCCGGGCCGAACGGCTTGCGGACATAGAAAGGCCCCTCGACAGCGTCGGCCTCCCCGACCATGACAATTGCGAGGACGAACCTCTCTGCCTGATTCAATGCGTAGAGAATCTCGTTGCGTGTGACGGTCACGGTCTCAGCGCCCGCGATCCGGCCCTTGACCTCGATGTGGCGGGGCTCGGCCTGCTTCCCGTCTGCTTCTGGGGGATAGGCCGTGAGATCCCAGCCGCACTTGTCGGCTGAGACATCGACCACGCGGCAGCCCCGGCCCTCTTCGGCCTGGCGCACGGCGTCCATCGCCAGATGCTCAATTCGGCTCCGGGCAGCGGCGTCCGCAGCAAAGGAGGTAAGTCGGTTTTCTCCCCGCGCAGGCGTCGCATTAGCCCGGCGGGGATCACCAGAGCGCCGCCCACAACAACAGGGGTCGCCGACGTGACATGGCGCATGGATTGGAGTTCCTTCTTTCTGTTCTCCAACCGGTTCTCCAGGTCGTTGATCGTGCGGCGCGCATTTTCGAGGTTGAGCCGAGTATCCTTCCCGGCCTCCTGGTCCTCCTTCAGCTTCATCCAGCGGTCAGTCCAGAAATTGATCTCCTTGCTCAGGCGGTCATGGACAGCGGCCAGTGTCTTATCTACGTAGGCCACGCGACGATCCGCGACCTCCTTGAAGTGCGCGGGGACCAGAATAGACGCCGCCAGGGCTAGGGCGCGCTGCTCCTGGTCAACGCGAATCCATGGAGCCTGCAAGAGGTCGTTCAGCAGGCGGCGGTCCGCCGGAGCCAGGGGCTCCAGATCGAGGTGCGGCGCCCAACCAGCGAACGTCGATGACCCATCCGGCGCCACCCTGACGAACTGAAGACGCTTGGACAGTGTCTGCCCATCCCCAGATTTGACCTCGTGGGTCAGGAGGAAGAGGAGGCTCGGTTGATCACCGTCATCAACCGGATCGACGAAGATCGCCCCCTGGCGCAGGAGGCCGCCATGCTGTTCTACGATGATATCGCTCAAAGCCAGCATCAGCGGGTGGCCGGGGTGGATCATGTTGGCGTAGGCAGCCCCAGGTTTGTCCAGGGGCCGAACCGCCTCCTTCGTAAAGCACACGCGCTCATAGCGCTTGAGTACCGGCGCCAGTTCGCGGCGGTTGCGGCCTGTGATTTGACGGTCACGCTCCCGGATATTCGCGGGGACGAACGTGATCTCGTAGCGGCCAGATTCCCGAGTATGGAAAGTCCCCCCCAGAGACTCGAATGCCTTGAGGAAGAAGCCGCGGACGAAATAGGGCTGGAGGCGACGGGCCTCGGCCTTCTCCATCTGCTCCTTGACCGAGAACAGACGCTCGGAACTCATCGTCTCCTGGGCCAGCGCGTTCCGATCCAGAATCTCCCGGAGGCGGGTTCGGTCCATCGCGTTGTCGATCTTCTGCGTCAGTCGGGCTTTGACTTCGGGCTGATCGCCGTAGCGGATAGCCTGGAGCAACAGTTCCTTCAGGCTTGTTTCCTCAAAGACCTCGCCCAGGATGTCGAAGACCCGGCCCTTCAGCGCCTTGCTCTCGACCTCCAGCTTCTTCAGGAGCCGGTGGTAGACTTCGCCTTCCCGGGTCTCCTTGGCCACGAGGTTCCACAGGTGGCAGATGTCCTGCTGCCCGATGCGGTGGATGCGCCCGAACCGCTGTTCCAGCCGGTTCGGATTCCACGGCAAATCATAATTCACCATGAGGTTGGCGCACTGGAGGTTGACGCCCTCGCCCGCAGCGTCCGTCGCAATCAGGACGCGGACCTCGGGGTCCGAGAAGAACAGGGCTTGGAGTCGGCGCCGCTCATCGCGATGGGTGCCGCCGTGGATCGTCACGATCGGATCGGACTTGCCCAAGACGCCAGCGATCTTCCGCTGTAGGTAATTCAGGGTGTCGCGGTGCTCCGAGAAAATGATGATCTTCCTCTGGCGCCCACCTGCGTCACGCATCTCAGGATCATTCTGAAGGATTTTGGAGAGTTCATCCCACTTGCGGTCTTGGCCCGAGGCGACGAGCTTCTCGGCCTGGTATTCCAACCCCAGGAGGATTCCGATCTCGGCAGCCAGTTCGCTGGCGGTGCGCGATGCGGTCGACTCAACGACCAGCGTCTCTTCCAGGGCCTCCTGCTGGTCGGCGTCGAGGTCATCTTCGTCCTCGGGGACTCTGGGAGCCGCAGCGGCCTGTGCCTGCTGGGCGCGTAGACCGAGCTTCTCCTCATCGAGACGCCGTTGCAGACGCTCGCGGCGGCGCCGGAGCGACTGGTAGATGGCCTCGGGACTGGAGGCAAGACGGCGTTGGAGCGAGGTCAGCGCAAATCCGACCGATCCCTTTCGCTGGCCATCAAGTTGATCCGCCTTACCCATCTCTCGACCTGCACATACTGCGTTACGGCCTTATATAAGGCAGCCTCACCGGAAGACAGTGTGTAGTTGACCGTATAGGCCTTGCGCTCTGGGAAGAGCGGGGAGCCATCGAACTTCAAAAGTTCTTCCTTAACCATGCGGCGCATCAGATCAGAAGCATCGACCTTGTGGACGCCGTCGCGGAATTTGCCATAGAAGCGGTCGGAATCAAGGAGGGAAAGGAATAGCTGGTAATCCTCCTCCTTCCCGTTGTGGGGCGTCGCGGTCATCAGCAGCAGATGCCGAGTGCGCTCTCCGAGCTTCTCAGCCAGCTTGAAGCGGTCGGTCTTGTCCAGCTTGTTCCCCGCGAAATGCGCGGACAGCTTATGTGCTTCATCGAAAACAATCAGGTCCCAGCGGTCGGACGCGAGAAGCTTCTGCTGAATATCGTCGTTGCGCGACATCTGGTCGAGGCGCACGATCATCTGGTCCACGTCGCTGAACAGATTCCCGCTATGCGTCGAGGCTTCAAGCTCTGCGGAATAGACTTTGAACTCCAGGCCGAACTTTTCATATAGCTCATCCCGCCACTGTTCGACAAGGCTACCTGGCGCCACGACCAGGATGCGCCGGGCATCGGCCCGCATGATGAGCTCGCGGATGTAGAGCCCGGCCATGATCGTCTTACCCGCGCCGGGGTCATCGGCCAGGAGGAAGCGCAGCGGCAGCCGCGGCAACATCGACTCATAGACCGCAGTGATCTGGTGAGGCAGCGGCTCGACATTGGACGTATGGACCGCCATCATCGGATCGAAGAGGAAGGCAAGATCAATGCGCTTGGCCTCGGTGGCGAGTTTGAACTTCTCGCCGTCGCCGTCAAAGGACCAAGGGCGCTCCTGGATGGCAACCGAGATGCTTGCCTCGTCTGCGCGGTTGAGGAGGCGTTCCTTCAAATCCCCGTTCGGGGTCCGATATACAAGCTGGACCGTGCCATCGGCAATAGGAACGGCAGCAACTGCCGTAACCACGCCAGTCGGTTCAATGCCGGTAAGGGTAACGCCTGGGGAAATCGACTCCAGCCTAATCATTGGAGTCTTCCCACACAAGGCTGGGCCGGTGTGTCACAACGAATGAGAACACGCTTCTGCCAGCCAGAAACTACGCCCTCTTCGTCCCCGGCCTCTTCGCCTCAAAATGCCTGGCGTGCACTTCCGTAAACACCTTCTCAATCGTATTCACCGCCGAGTCCATCTCCTTATGCGTCAACGTCAGCGGCGGCTCTATCCGCAAAGTCTTCGCCGAGAACAACGTCCCCGCCACCAGCACCCCATTGTCGAACAATCCCTTGGACACCTCGTAGCCGATCGCGTCCGTCGGAAACTCCATCCCGATCATAAACCCCTTTCCCCGCACGTCCGTGCACAGCTTCGGGAAGCGCCGCCGCAAGGTCTTGAGCCGGTTGATCATGTCCGTGCCCATCTTATCCGCCTTCTCCGGCAGCTTCTCTTCCAACAGCACATGGATGCCCGCGATGGCCGCCACGCAGGCCAGAGGGTTGCCCCCAAAAGTCGTCGAATGCAGCCAAGGCTCCGGGAACAACTGCTCCCAGATCGTCTTGTTCGACACGAACGCCCCGATCGGCATCACCCCACCGCCCATCCCCTTGCCCAGGCACATGATGTCCGGGACCACGTTCCAATGGTCCACGCACCACATCTTCCCAGTCCGGCCAAAGCCCGTCTGAATCTCGTCGGCGATCAGCAAGGCCCCGAAACGGTCGCACAGCTCGCGCACGCGCGGGAAATAATCGTCCGGGGGAACATTGATCCCCCCCTCGCCCTGGATCGGCTCTAAAATAACACCCGCGATGTCGTTGCCTACTTCGTCGGCCGACTTCAAGGCCGACTCCATGTAGTCAGCGTCGCCGTAAGGCACATGGTAGCAGTCCGGCAGGATGGGCAGGAAAGGCTGGCGGAACTTCGCCTTGGCCGTGGCCGACAGCGCGCCCAAGGTCTTGCCGTGGAAGCCCTGGTTGGCCGCGATGAACGACTTGCGGCCCGTGTGCAGCATGGCCAGCTTCATCGCCCCCTCGATCGCCTCGGCGCCCGAGTTGCCGAAGAAAGAGAACTGCAGGTCGCCTGGCGTGATGTCGTTGACCAGCTTGGCCAGGATGGCCCGGAACGGCTCTAAAAGCTCCTGCGAATGCAAGGCTTGCCGCTTGAGCTGGTTGGAGACCGCCTCAACCACCTTGGGATGCCGGTGGCCCACGTTGTAGATTCCGTAGCCGCCCAGAAGGTCTAGATACTTGCGGCCCTTGATGTCCTCGAAGCTGTTGGCGTTGTCCGCCCACTCGATGGAGATGTACTCCGTGGAAACCGACTTGCGGTATTCGAGTATGCCCGGATTGACGTAGTTGGAGTAATAGTCCGCCGTGTTCTGGGTCAGCCAGACCCGGTCTTCCTCGCTGAGAGCCTCTTTGTTGATTAGGTCCAGCGTGCGCTGGGTTTCCTTCATGATGTCCTGCGGGGAGGCTTTCATGGCGGTTCTCCTCTACATGGGCAAGGGGTGGGTGATGGTCTCCAGGAAGCGGAACGGCGTCCGCCGGCCCAGCTCCTTGAAGAATGCATCCCCGTCGAGCATGCTTTCGGGCGCGGCCGCGCCCGCGGGCTTCTGGACCCGTCCCGACACCAGCAGATCGGCGGCCACGGCGACGGAAAAGCCCACGCCCATCGCGCCCGCGGTCAAGGCCTTGGTCGGCCGCATCTGGCAGTCCCAGATCTTGACTAGGGAGCGGCCCTGGCGGCAGCCCGTGATGCGGACGCGCATCACTTCAAAATCCGCCGGCTTGGAGGCCGGCGGCGCCGGGCGCTGGGTCACCACCTCGGCGACGAAGCGGCGCGGCGAGACCTTGCGGCCGTCGATGAGTACCGGCTCGTCCTTGGACAAGCCCATGACGGACAAGAAGTCCAATTGGCGGCGGACCACATCGGGGTAAGAGATCTTGAAGAACAGGTTCTTGACCCCGGTGCCCTTGAGATAGCCCGGCAAGCTCGCTGTCTCGGAGTGGATCACGGTCACGGCCTCACAGCGGCCGATGGGATGCGGAAAATCGAGCCTCTCCGGGTCCGAGTGCGCCGCCACCTCTTGCATGCGGCCCCCCAGCAGGATGGGCGCGGGCTGTTCGTACTCATCCAACATTGTGCGGATGGAGAAAGGCGGCAGGAACACGCAGTCGTTCAAAGACGGGTCGAAGCTGGCGTCGTAGATAGCCACGGTGTCGATGGTCTCGAAGGAAGGCGCCATGCGCGCCACCATCATGTTGGTGATGCCCGGCGTCGAGCCGCAGCCCATGACCGCGCGCAGGCCGGCGCGGCGGAAACGGCCGTCCAGGGCCAACTGCTTAAAAGTCATGTGGAACAGGCCGCCCAGGTCAACGTAGTGGGCTTTAAGGGCCAAGGCCAGCTCCATGGCCTTGAGGTTATGCTCGTACCAGACGCAGTTGGCCAGGGCTTGGCTGCCGCGCAAGGCCCGGATGGCCGCCGCCGTCTGCGTGATGTCCACGCGGACCGCTTTGATCTTGCGGCGCTGAGGGATGTTGGCCAGAACCGCCTTGGCCCGGTCGATGTTGAGATCCGCCGCCAAAATCGAGCTGACCTTGGGGTTGGCGGCCAGATCGTGGAGTGCCGCCTCCGCCATCAGGCCGAATGCGCCGAGCACCGCTATCTTCATTGGTTAGATGTTAAAAAATGCAATAAAAATAATTAGATTCAGACTAAATGGAAGATGTGATTATACCAGTTTGCCTGATAAGGTGTCAAAATCAGAAAGGAGGCCGAAAATCTTCAGCTATGCCCTAAATGAAGCGCGTGAGCACCCGGAAAGGGTGCGAGCGCGCCACCGGCCGACGCGAAGCGGCGGCCGGCAGAACCCCGAGCGGCTAGCCACCGACCCGCAGTCAGTGGAACTTTCTGGCCGTGGCTTCGTATACATAGGGCGGGCCGAAAGGTCCAGGAGGAACATGGAATCGAAGCGTGACGTGAACGCATCGGGTGCACTGCCCGGGAGCAGGGAATATATCGCATTCCTTGCCGAGATTAAATCCAAGGTATTCAAAGCTCGTTTGCAGGCTTAGCGTTCGGCCAGCAGAGAGATGATCCGAGGCTATTGGGAGATCGGCAAGGGCATTGTCGATCGTCAGGAACGCATGGGCTGGGGAAAAGGCGTCGTTGAGAGACTCTCATCCGATTTAAGGAAAGGGTTCCCCGGCACGACAGGTTTCTCGACGCAGAATCTTTGGTATATGCGCAAATTCTATCTGGCTTATAGGGCCGCGCCAATTCTCCAGCAGCTTGCTGGAGAATTGCCGTGGTTTAGCAATGTCGCCATAATGGACAAGGTTGCCAAACCGGCAGCGCGCGAATATTATATGCGCGCCGTCACGAAAATGGGGTGGAGCCGCGATGTCTTGATTCATAAAATCGAGGCGCAGGCTTTTGAGCGGCATCGGACGGCCCCCAAACAACACAATTTTTCTCTGGCTTTGCCGAAACACATGGCCGAGCAGGCTGGGCAGGCCATGAAGGCCTTCCAAAGGAGAATCCATCCGTCGGAATCATCCTCTGCAAATCGCGGGACCGATTTGAGGTCGAATACGCCCCTACGGGGCGTGACCAGGCCGGTGGGTGTCTCCGAATACACGGTATCCCCGAAACTGCCAAAGCGTTTGGCCGGTGCACTGCCATCGCCAAACCAGCTAAGAGAGGTATTGATGGGCGCATGCCCTCGAAATTCGTGATGTAACCAAAAGTCGTCCCATTCCTGCGGTTGCCGCTTCGCGGCGTCCGGTGGTGCGCTCGGAGCCTTGCAGGCTCCTCACGCGCTTCATTCAGGGCTTGACTGAGGATTCAGGCAACGGAAGTCCGACGCCTGATTTTCGTCGCAGGACGATAAGGCTGGCGCCCGGCTGGGGTCCGGTCCAAGGCTCGAGCCAGCGGCCCTGGTCGCCGTTCCATACGTATGCCCCCACCGGCGCGTAGCTCTCCCGGATCAGCGGCTCCAAATAGTCGTAGAAGACGTGAGGGGTGGCCGAGGTTATCAGCCAGCTCATGCGCGATTTTGAGAAGACGATGAACTCGGGCGGATTGCGGCGCAATTCGTCTACGACCTGTTGCTGGTAGCGCGCGGCCAAGGGGCTCGGCAGCATCAGGGGATAGAGGATGTCAAAGCGCGTCGCGCCGCGTCGCCGCGCATAATAAAGTATCTGCGGCTCGGAGCCCGCCACGAACACCTTGTCGTCCGGCTTGGTCAGCTCAGCCACGCGGCGGGCGACTTCGCCCGACTCTACGAAAGGGTTGCCGTGATAGGTCAACCACGTCAGCCGGGCCGGGGAGGCGATCAGGCGCTGCCGCAAGGGCCAGCATGTGCAAGCCGTCATCGCGGCGATGGCGAGGGCCAAGGACCAAGGCCGCGCTCTTGCGGGCAGCCGCTGCAGGAGTCCGGCCAGGGTGGCGCCGCAGAGCAGGGCCGCCATGGGCAGCATCATGATGTAGTAATGCCCGTTGGGATCGCGATAGACGGCCAGCAGGCAGGCCAGGAGCAAAGTCCAGAGCAGCCGCCAGCCGGACGGGCGGACGATCAAGGATAAGGCCAACAGGCCGGCCGCGGCGTAGGCCTCTGTGGCGAAACGGACTAACATCCTTTCGAGCAGGTGGATGCCGCCCCACCCTATCGCGTCCGCGGCATAATAGCGGTTGTAGGTGACGGCGCATTCCCAGACCTCGGCCAAGGCGCCGCGCCAGGCGAAGTAACCGAGGACCAGGACGGCGGCCGCGGCCGCAGCCAGCGCGGCCGCAGCTAGGCGCCCCAGCACCGGCCTAGCGCCCAGCCGGCGCGATCGCCAGAGCCAAGCGCCGAACAGGACGAGCAAGGCCGGCAAGGCGATGGGTTTGTAAGCCAGGGCCGCGGCGGCGCAGAGGCCGGCCCAGAACCAGTCCCAGGCCGAAGCGTCGTCCCAGCGCCGCCAGACGATGGCCAGAGCCGCGACCAGGGGCAGCAGCATGAACCGCTCGGTGTTGGCCGCGAAAGCCAACATGGTCGGCAGGGGCATTAGCGCCGAGAAGATCCAGGCCGTGGCCCAGGCCGCATCCGCACCCCAGCGTCGCCGCGCGATGAGCCAGAGGAGGATGATCGTCCCAACCAAGAACGCTGCCGCCAGCACGCGCGGCGGCCAAACCGCGCCGGGCGCAAATTTTTCCCCGAGGAGATAGGTGTAGATGATCAAGGGCGGCTTCTGGAGGAAAGAATCGTGGTAGGGCAGGCCGCCGGAATCCATCATCCAGGCGTTATAGGCGTATTCGCCCTCGTCCCGTTCAAAAGGAGCGAGTATCCCGTTCCATTGGGTCAGGACCAGAAACAACCCCAGGCCCAAGGCCGCGGCCCAGGCTCGCTAAACCTGACTCCGGCCTGGCGCGACAACTGTAGCGCCGCCTTTCAGGGGCGTGCCCATCCTAGGGCCCGAGGAGTTCATCGCCGGGGCAGGCGCGCCAGGCCCAGCCAGACCGGCTTGCCCTTCGCCATGCGCCAGCCGTAATAGACCAGGAAGAGGCCGGGAGCCATGGAAATCCAGGGCGTTACCGTGCCCCTCACCAAAAGCAGGCCTGTGGCCAGAAGCGCCAAGGCGAACACGGTCGGAGCAATGGCCAAATCCGCCATGATCTCAGCCGTGAAGCTGTGGGTCCGGCGCCACTCGAGACCCACGAACAGCACGCAGCTGACCGCCGTGGCCGCGAAATGCATACCGTAGAGGCGCGACCAGAATGCGGACGGCAGGAGCAGATGGATCTTGCCCAGCGAGTAGAGGGTGGCGAACACCATCAGGCCGCAGAAGAGCAGGCCCGACACGATGTAGATGATCCCCAGGCCCCGGCGCGTGGCGGCCGGCTGTTCTCCGTTCATGGGGTTAAGGTGAAGCGCGTGTGGCCCGTTTGGAGATGCTTGAGCTTGGGGCGCGAAGCGCCGGAACCGCCGCGCACGAGGCGGGTCGAATCCTGGTGAGTCATCAAGGGGAATGGCTCGGCATATCTCGTGGGCGCAGCGCCGGCCACAGGCTGGACCAGGCTGTCTATCGCCGCGTTGATGCCGGCGGTCGGCAATAGTGGCTTTATGTAGCGCCGCTCTATCTCGCTGACGATCCCCGCTGCGGCCGGGGCCAGGTCGAGCAGGGACGGAAGGTTGACGGCCGGCGCTACAGGTTCCACAGGAGGAGCGCCGGGTTCGGGCAAGGAGAGATAGCGGGCGGCGTCCATGGCGAACTTCGCGTTCTGCTGAAAAAGCGGCTCGACCCATCGCGAAATGATGGTCTCGGTCAAGGCCCGGGTCTGGGCCGATCCCGGCAGTACCGGCGGCGTCCAGGTGGATGCGCGGCCGGCGACGGCTTCCTGCACCGCGGCCAGGGCCGGCAGCGTGTATTCTCTCTGGATGCGGTCGCTGAGGGGTTCGGCCGCCGCGTTGGCCGCCCAGAAAAGGATGGCCGCTATCATGGCTTTAGAATCTCACAGGCAGAACTGCCGTTGGCCGCGCGAGAGGTACTGTCCGTCGCCGGGCTTGCCCAGCAATCGGCCCTGGGAGACCATGTGCTTGCCGCGCAAAAACACCTCGCGGATGGCGCCGTGGATTGATAGGCCCTCGAAAGGGGTGTAGTCCACGGCATGGTGCAAGGATTTGGCGTTGATGGTGGTCTTATGCTTCGGGTCGATGAGCACGATGTCCGCGTCGGCGCCCGGGCCGAGGTGGCCCTTGCGCGGATAGAGGCCGAAGACCTTGGCCGGCCCCGTGGAGGTCGTTTCGACGAAGCGCGACGGCGAGATGCGGCCTTTCTGCACCGCCTCCCACATCAAAGGCATGCGCGTCTCCAGGCCCGGGGCGCCGCCGGGGATGCGCGAGAAATCCTTCAGGCCGCGGTCCTTGCCGGGCTGGCCGGGCCGCGAGCGCCTGGGGAATGAACAGTGGTCCGTGGCCACGGCTTGGAACTCCCCCCCGGCCAAGGCCTGCCACAGCGCGTCCTGGTTGCTTTTGGCGCGCAGGGGCGGGGCGATGACGAAGTTCACGGCGGAGGCGGCGGGGCGTTCGTATTCCTGGGCGTCAAGGTAAAGGTATTGCGGGCAGGTCTCGGCCAGGACCGGCACGCCGCGCAGGCGGGCCCGGCGCACTTCCTCCAGACCGGCGGCCGAGGAAAGGTGCACGACGTAGACCGGGGCCCCGGCCATGGATGCCAGGGCCGCGGCGCGGCGCACGGCTTCGGCCTCGGCTTCCGGCGGCCGGGTCAAGGCGTGCCAGCGGGTTTCCGTATGGCCCTGCGCGCGGGCCTGGCGCACGAGCTCCGCGATAGCGGCGCCGTTCTCGCAGTGCAGGCCCACCAAGGCGCCGACCTCGTTGGAGCGCTGCAAGGCGCGCAAAACGGCCGCGTCGTCGCTCATGAGCACGCCGGGGTAGGCCATGTAGAGCTTGAAGCTGGTGACGCCTTCGCGCACCATGCGCGCCATGTCCCGGCCCGCGGCCGCCGACATGTCCGTGATGGCCATGTGAAATGCGTAGTCGGCCAAGGCGCGGCCCGCGGCCTTGGCGTGCCACTGGTCCAAGGCCGCGGTCAGGCTACCGCCCCGGCTTTGGGTGGCGAAATCTATGATGGTGGTGGTTCCGCCGAAGAGCGCGGCCGTGGTGCCGGTGCGGAAATCGTCGGCGGTGGCGCCGCCGCCGTAAGGCATGTCCAGATGGGTGTGGGCGTCTATGCCGCCCGGAGCGGCGATGAGCCCGCGCGCGTCGAGCTCGGTCTTTGCGGGGCCGCTGAGCGCGCCCACGGCGGCGATGCGTTCGTTGCTGACGCCCAGGTCCGCCGCGAAGCTCTCGGAAGCGGTCAGGATGGTGGCGCCGCGGATGAGAAGGTCGTATGCCGCCATGGGGCTGATTCTAGCTAATTTGCCTTCCCTTCTGATATATTATGCCCAGTATGGCAGACCAGGACAACTTAGTGCTCGTCACTGATCCATTACTGGGCACCGTCGTGGGGCCTTGCCGCGTCGAGGCGCTGTTGGGCCGCGGCGGCATGGGCGCGGTCTACCGGGCACACCACATTTCCCTCGACCGCCCCGTGGCGCTGAAGGTCATCTCCTCCGACTGGGCCGGCTCACCCGCCATCGCCGAGGCTTTGCTCAACGAGGCTCGCATCGCGGCGCGCCTGGAGGACCCGCGCATCGTCCAGGTCTACGACGCGGGGATGGCCGGGGACCAGGCCTACATCGTGATGCAGTTGGCCAGCGGAGAGACCTTGGAGGCCAAGGTCCTGCGCGACGGGCCGCTGTCCCAGGCCGAGGCCCTGCGCGTCATGAAGGAGGCCGGCCAGGCTCTGCGGACGGCCCACCTCCAGGGCGTGGTGCACCGCGACGTCAAGCCCGGAAACATCATGCTGGGTCCCGATGGCTCGGTGCGCCTCATGGACTTCGGCCTTTCCGTGGCCGCTGGCCGCTCCGGCCCCAGCCAGGAAGGCCTTTCCACCATGGGCTCCTTCGATTTTATGGCCCCGGAGCAAGGCTTCGGCGCGCCGCCGGATGCACGGATGGACCTTTACTCCTTGGGCGCCACCTATTTCTTCCTTCTGGCCGGCCGGCCACCGTACGCGGCCAAGGACCCGGGGGACATGCTGCTCCAGCACCGCGACGCTCCGATTCCGGATGTGCGCGAGCCGCGCCGCGCCGCGACCGAGGCCGTGTCCGACCTCATCCGGCGGTTGATGGCCAAGGACCCGGCGAAGCGGCCCCAGGACGCCGAGGAGCTCTTGCGTGAACTGGCCTCGCCGCGCTTGCTCATAGAACTAGACCCCAGCGGCTCGCCGCTTAAGCTTTTGCCCCCGCCTCCGCCGCCGCAGCCGGAAGGCTTCGACGCATCAGAGGGTCTGGTGCCCATGTCCGTGCTGCTCGAGGCGCCGGCCGATCCTCTTCCTATTCCTTCTCCTCCTGCTCCGGTCCCTTTGGCCGTCAAGGCCGCGCCGCCTCCCCGCATTCCTCTGGAGGCCAGGATCATGGCCGGCGTCCTGTGCCTGGCCCTGTCCGTATGGTTCTGGATTCAGGCCGGTCCCGCGGATTGGGCCGCCTGCGGCTGGGCGGCCGCGGCATTGGCTGGCTACGCCATGGCTTGCCCCGGCCTGCGCATCGCGGTGCGCAGAAGCGCCGGACTCCTGGCCTGCGTGGTCATGCTCACCGCTTTCTATCGCTACGGCCTGGGGGCCTTTGCCTTGCCTTCGTCCATGCCGGACCTTTTGGCGTTGGTGCTGGGCGGGCTGGGCGCGGCCACGGCGGCCGCTGCGTATTATTTAGGCGCGTGGGAGGCGGAGCCCGCGAACCGGTCCCTTTCGTTGGGACTGGCCGCCGCCTCAGCGGTCCTGCTGTCCTTGGCCGCTGTCATCCTGCGCCTGCCGTCGCAGTCCCTGGGGTTCGGGGCGGTGGCGGACGCCGTCCTGGAGGATGGGCGGACTTTCCTGAACTCGGCCGGGCTTTGGCGCTGGGGCGGGTTCTTGGCCTTGGCGACGGCCGCCCTGGTCTGGGTACACAAGCGCGTGCCGGCCGCGTTCAACCGCCGGGTGGAAAAAGCCAACAAGGCCAACGTGGCCAACTGGAACCTCTGAGCGGCCCCGCTTAGGGCAGGTGTTGGGCCGAGAACTTGACGTGGGCGATGAGTGACTCGGGCCATAGGCCGAAGAACAGCACTGCGGCTAAGGTCACCGCCAGGCAGCCGTAGATATAGGGCCCCACGGCCAAAGCCGGAGCGCCCCCCTCCTTCTGCCGGGGCGGCAGGAAGAACATGTGGTAGACGATCTTCATGTAGTAGAAGACCGAGACCACGCTGTTGAGCACGCCCACCAAGGCCAAGGCGTAGAAGATCAGGGACCCTGAACCGGCGGCGCGGCCCGCGTCGATGGCGGAGGCGAAGAGATAGAACTTTCCGATGAAGCCGGCCAGGGGCGGTATGCCGGCCAAGGACAGCAGGAAGACCGCCATGACCAGGGCCACGGGCAGGCAGCGGCGGGAGAGCCCGTCGAAGGATTTGAGCCCGTAGGAGCCTTCGTGCTCGCCTACGGCCTGCACCACGGCGAAGGCGCCTACATTCATGGCCACATAGACCGCGCTGTAGAGCAGAACCCCTTCCAGGCCCAAGGCGTTGCCCGAGACGATGCCGATGAGGATGTAGCCGGCCTGGGCCACGGAGGAATAGGCCAGCATGCGCTTGACATTGTCCTGGTAGATGGCGATGGTGTTGCCCACGGTCATGGTCAGCATGGCCAAGAGCGCGAGCAATACGGTCATCTGCATGCCGGAGGCCGGGACCAACACCATGAAGACGCGGGCCAGGACGCCCATGGTGGCGATTTTGGGCGCCACGGAGAGGAAGGTGGTCACCGGCGTGGGCGCCCCTTCGTAGGCGTCGGGCACCCAGAAGTGCATGGGCGCCATGGCCGCCTTGAATCCGAAGCCCAGCAGGATGAACAGCATGGCCAGCGCCAGGGCCGGGCTTGCGGGGCCGACGGCCGTTAGGTGTGTGGTCCCCATGGCGGCGTAGTAGAGGGAGATTCCGTAGACCATGATCGCCGAGGAGAAGGCCCCGAACAGGAAGTACTTGATGGCGCCCTCGTTGGACTTGCGGTTGCGGCGCTCGAAGCCGGCCAGCACGAAGGAGGACAGGGAGATGAGCTCCAGGGCCACGAAGACCAGCAGCAGGTCCGTGGCTGAGACCAGGAACATCATGCCCGCAGTCGAGAATAGCAAGAGGGCCGAGAAGGTCCCGGCCTGGGCGTCGGGCAGGGGCTTGTAGGGCAAGGACAACATCAGGGCCAAGATGGCGCAGATCAGCACCACTGCCTTGAAGAACTGGCTCATGTGATCGACCACCCACAGGGCGCCGCCGCCCGGGATGGCGCCCGCCCAGGAGGGCGCGTACAGGACCAGGCCCAGCGCGACGAGGCAGGAGAACCAGGCCAGGTGGTAGAGCAAGCGCGCGCGGCGGACCGACAGAAGGAGGTCGGCGAGCATTAGCCCCAGGCCGAGCAGGCACAGCGCGATCTCCGGCGTCAGCAGGTTTAGGTTCTGCATGTAATCATTTGAGCAAGGACGCCATGTGGAGCACGGTGGCGTTCATGAGGTCCAGGGCGGGCTTGGGATAGATGCCCAGGAGGATGGTCAGGATCACCAGGGGCAGCAGGGCGCAGACCTCGCGGGCGTCGAGGTCGGTCAGCTTGTCCCACTTTGGGTTGAGCGGGCCCAGGAAGACCTTCTCGATCATGCGCAGGAAGAAGGCGGCGGTGGTGAGGATGCCGATGACCGAGATCGCGGTGTAGACCTTCCAGCGTGCGAAGGCGCCCAGGAAGCAGAGCAGTTCGCTGACGAAGCCGGCCAGTCCGGGCAGGCCCAGCGAGGCGAAGCAGGCCAAGGACATCAGGCCGGCGTAGAGCGGGACCTTGGCCGCCAGGCCGCCGAAGGCGTTGATGTCGCGGGTGTGCGCGCGGTCGTAGATGACCCCGACCAGGATGAACAGCATCCCCGTGATCAGGCCGTGGTTGATCATCTGCAGCATGGCGCCGGAGAAGCCCGTGACGGTGAGCCCCGCGATGCCCAGCAGGCAGTAGCCCATGTGGTTGATGGAGGAATAGGCCACCATCTTCTTCATGTCGGTCTGGGCCATGGCACAGAGCGCGCCGTAGACGATGTTGATCACCGCGATGATCACCAGGAAAGGCAGGAACCACTGGAAGCCCAAGGGCAGCATGCCGTAGGAAACGCGCATGATGCCGTAGACTCCCATCTTGAGCAGAACGGCGGCCAGCACCACGCTGACGGCCGTGGGCGCCTCCACATGGGCCAGGGGCAGCCAGGTATGGAACGGGAAGGCCGGCACTTTGACCGCGAAGCCCAGGTAGAAGGCCAGGAAGATCAGAATCTGGAAGCGCGCGCTCCAGTCCGGATGGGCCTGCAGTAGGACCAGCAGGTCGAAGGTATGCGGGTCGGACTTGAAATAGACGGCCAGTATGCCCAGGAGCATGAACACCGAGCCGGTCAAGGTGTAGAGGAAGAACTTGATGGCCGCGTACTCCTTTTTCGGCCCCCCCCAGATGCCGATGAGGAAGTACATGGGCACCAAGGTGATCTCCCAGAAGACATAGAACAGGACCAGGTCCAAGGAGACGAACACGCCGAGCATGCCGACCTCGAGGATCAGGAACCAGAAGAAGTACTCCTTGACCCGGTTGACGATGTTCAGCGAGGCCACCAGGGAGACGAAGGACATGAGCGCGGTCAGCAGGACCAAGGGGTAGGAGAGGCCGTCGACGCCCAGGAAGTACTGCACCCCGATGGACGGGATCCAGGGCAAGCGCTCGACGAACTGCATGCTGGAGGTGTGGCGGTCGAACAGGAAGTAGAGTCCGACGCTCAGGACCAAGGTCAGTCCGGAAGACAGGAGCGCGACGATCTGGACGGCCCGTTTGCTCTCCTTGGGCAGGCCCAGCACGAGCAGGGCCCCGGCCAACGGCAAAAAGGTGATGAGGCTGAGGATGTTCATCGCGGTCTCCTTACCAGAAGCAGCGTCAAAATAGCGAGCAAGCCCAGGCCCACGGAGGCGCCCAGGCAGTACCGCTGGGCCGGCAGGGTCAGCAGAGTGAGGACGCTCATGACCGCTGCGGACCAGAGCAGGTATTCCTGGACCAGGCCGCGGCGCACGATCCAGCGCAGGGTGCCGCCCAAGGACACGCTGAGCCCGCCCGTGGCGTCGACGGAGCGGTCGATGAGGTTGTCATCGAAGAGGTGGCACAGGCGCGCCAGGGCCAGCATCAGCAGGCCCCAGCCGTCCACGAAGAAGCGGTCCACCACTTCGGAGTCGATCCAGAAGGCCAGCCGCGCCGCCCGGTCGCTCAGGCCCACCAAGGCCAGGAAGATGTCGTCGAGGTAATAGCGCCGCTCCAGCAGGTTGAACACGGGGGCGCAGCGGCGCTTGATGGACTCGGCCTCGCGGAAGTTGGATCCGCCGTAGAGCCGGAAGGCCAGGTAGATGGCGAAGAAGACGAACGCGGTCACATACCAGGTCAGGTAGGCGGGCGCGTGCGCGGCCTCGTGAGCGGGGGCTATGCCCGGCAGAGCCTGGAAGTTTACCAGGCGCGTGAAGATTTCGCCGCGGTCCAGCAGCCAGCCGCTGAAGGCGGCCAGGGCCATCAATACGAACAGGGGCACGGTCATGGGCCACGGCGATTCATGCGCGTGCAGGTAGCGGTCCAGGTCCCGCTCCTGGCCCAGGAAGGTCATGAATACCAGGCGGAACATGTAGAACGCGGTGAGGCAGGCGCTGATAGCCAGGATGACGAACAGGCGCGGGTCGTGCTCGAAGACCCGCTCCAGGATCATGTCCTTGGAAAAGAAGCCCGAGAAGCCCGGGATGCCGGCGATGGCGAAGGTGCCCACCAAGGTGGCGAAGAAGGTGATGGGCATCTTCTTGTCCAGGTTGCCCATCTGGCGCATGTCGTTGGTGTGCACGGCGTGGATGACCGAGCCCGCGCACAAAAACAGCAGGGCCTTGAACGCGGCGTGGGTGGTGAGGTGGAAGAGGCCGGCGGAGAAGCCCCAGGAGCCCAAGGCGCACATCATGAAGCCCAGCTGCGAGACCGTGGAGAAGGCCAGCACGCGCTTGATGTCGTAGCTGACCACGGCCATGGTGGCGGCCAGCAGCGCGGTGATCGCGCCGATCCAGGCCACCGTTTCCATGGCGACGGGGCTGATCGCGAAGATGAAGTAGCACTTGGCCACGAGGTAGATGCCCGCCGCGACCATGGTGGCGGCGTGGATGAGCGCCGAGACCGGGGTGGGGCCTTCCATGGCGTCGGGCAGCCAGATGAACAGCGGGAACTGCGCGGACTTGCCCGCGGCGCCGCAGAGGATGCCCAGGCCGATGGCGGTGGCGACCGCGGCCGGCATGAAGCCGCGGGCCACGAACTCGCGGATCTGGGGGATCTGGAAGCTGCCCACCTGGCAGAAGATGAGCATCAGGGCCAGGTAGAGCCCGAGGTCACCGAGCTTGGTGGTGATGAAGGCCTTCTTGGCCGCGTAGGGCGGCTCCGGGCGCTCGAACCAGAAACCGATGAGCAGGTAGGAGGAGAAGCCCACCAGCTCCCAGCAGCTGAAGGTGACCAGCAGGTTGCTCGAGACCACCAGGCCCAGCATGGAGGCGGTGAAGAAGGAGAGGTAGGCGTAGTAGCGCTTGAAGCGGGGATCTCCGCGCATGTAGGAGAGCGAGTAGACCTGCACCAGGAAGCTCACCAGGGTCACTACCACCAGCATCACGGCGGCGCTGCCGTCGATGAGCACGCCCACGGGCATGTCGTAAAGGAACGGCTTGCCGCCGGCCGTGGCCCCGAAGGAGAACCAGTTCCAGTCCGCGCCATAAGGCAGGCTTAGTTCGCCGGTAGCGGCGCCGTAGAAGATGGCGATGGACTGGAGCAGGCACCAGCCCGTGGCCGCGATGCCCAGGAAGGGCATGGGCGAGCGCGGGTCCTCCTTGGCCCCCAGCAGGATGAGGAGCGAGGCGGCTAACGGGATGAGCGGGATGAGGTAGACGTGTTGGAGCATGGCTATCCCTTCAGCAGGCTGAAATCCTCCACATAGGCGGTGGCCGAGTTGCGGTAGACGGCCAGTACCAGGGCCAGGCCGACGACCACCTCGGCCGCGGCCACGGTGATGACGAAGATGGCCAAGGTCATCCCGGCCACGCCGGCGGGATGCAGGTAGCTGTTGCAGGCCGCCAGGTTGATGTTGGCGGCGTTGAACATGAGCTCGATGGACATGAGGATGCCGATGACATTGCGGCGCGTGAGCGCCCCGAAGAGGCCGATGACGAACAGGCCCGCGCCCAGCAGGAGGTAATGTCCCAGGCTCATGAGGGCACCTCGTCGTCGGCGGACTTGCGCGAGAAGAAGATGGCGCCGAGCAATGCCGCCACCAGGACCAAGGTGACGAGCTCGAAGGGCACGGCGTAGTCGTTCAGCATCAGCAGGCCGATGGCCCGTGTGGTGGGCATAGCGGGCGCCGCGGCGCGGACGCCCAGGTAGCCGCGGGCCAGGCGCCAGAGGCTGACGCCGGCCATGGCGCAGACCAGCAGGGCCGCGCCCCACTGCTGGTTGACCTGGCGCAGGTGCAGGTCCGAGGTCCGCCCCAGGAGCATGACCACGAAGACGATGATGATGGCGATGCCGCCTACATAGATGAGCAGTTGGCCCGCGAAGAGGAAGTCCGCGCCGAGGTTGGCGAATATGCCCGCCACGCCGGCCAGGCTCAGCCCCAGGGCCAGGGAGGAATGCACGGTGTTGCGCAGGGAGACGACCAGCAGTGCCCCAAGCAGCGCCACCGCGGCCATGGAGTAGAAAGCAATGGCTTCGATCATCGGTTCATTTCCTCGCCGGGCTCTCGCTGACTGGCAGGTGGCCGCGGGGCTCTCGGAAGTCCTTGCCCACGGGGTCCCAGACCCGGCCGCCCAAGGGAAAACCCGGCTTCCAGCAGCGCACCATCTCGTCGCGCGTCGAGAAGACGATCTCGTAGTCCAAGGAGTGCCAGACCGATTTGGGCTTGGTCGGGCAGGTCTCCTGGCAGAGTCCGCAGAAATTGCATCGGCCCAGGTCCAGAGTGTACCACTCCACCTTGGGCACGCGCTTCTTGGTCTCGGGGTTGACCTGGTGCGCCAGGTCGATGCAGGCCGAGGGGCAGGCCTTGGCGCAGAGGCCGCAGGCGATGCAGGTCGCGGCGTCGAAGAGCGGGGCGCCGCGGAAGGGCGGGTAGGGGTGGAGCTTCTCCGTGGGGTACTGCACCGTCACCGCCGGCTTGAACATGTAGCGCAGGGTGATTCCGAGGCCTTTGACGAAGGCCCAGGACGAGGTGAACACGGTCTTGAAGTAGGAGATCATCGTAGCATCCACCAGAGCATGATCCCGGCCAGGCCGATGTTGGCGAAGGACCAGGGCAGGAGGAACTTCCAGTTGAAATCCATGAGCTGGTCCACGCGCAGGCGCGGGAAGGTCCAGCGGAACCACATGAAGGCGAACATCATGAACATGGCCTTGCCCGTCATCCAGATCCAGCTGGGGACGAAGTTCAGGAACGGCAGGGGCGCCGCGCCGCCGCCCAGGAAGAAGGCCGCCAGCAGGAAGGAGGAGAGCAGTACATAGCCATACTCGGTGAGGAAGAACATGGACCACTTCATACCCGAGAACTCGGTGTGGAACCCCGCCACCAGCTCTGACTCCGCCTCGGGGATGTCGAAGGGGGTGCGGTTGGTCTCGGCCACGGAGGCGATGAGGAAGAACAGGAAGGCGAGCTGGCCCACCACCGGATAGAAGACGAACCAGCGCGGAAAGAATCCCAGCCAGTAGCCGGACTGGGCCTGGTCGATGACCGAGAGATCCAGGGAGCCGGCGAACATGAGGACCGGG
>CAIRTQ010000070.1 GCA_903881545.1 uncultured Elusimicrobia bacterium | reverse complement strand
GCCGGTCGAGCCGTTGGGGGCAAGAAGATATTCATGTTATCCACACTTGTCCACAGCAATTCACAAAGAGAAAAAGAAGCAAAAAGAGAAAGGACCGGCCTATGACGGCTTCGGTAACATTTTTAGATGAGTTGACACGGACCTTAAGATTCTTGAAACGCCGGTGCACCCAGAGCCATTGCGCGGGGGTCTTCCGGATGAGGCCCTCGATGGCTCCGTTGAGCCGCGTGGCGGCGCGGGCCGGATCCGCGCAGTCCTCGCCCAGGTCGAGTTCTGGGGATATGACGATGCGCATCCGGCCGTCCGGCTCCCGGATCTGGGCCACGGGCATGATGGCGGCGCCGGTGCGCTGCGCCAGCGGGCCGATCGCGATCAGGCTGTCCACCACGGTCCCGAAGAATGGCACGGGGCTGCCCATGGGTGGGGGCATGTATTGGTCTATGGCGAAGCCGACGGCCTCGCCGCGGCGCAAAGCCTTGAGGAGGGCGGGCAAGGTATGGGGCTGATAGATACCCCGGCACCCGACCGATAGGCGGCGGGCTTCGATATGCTTGTGCAGCCATTTAGGCTTGAGGTGCCGGGTGACAAGATTCACCTTCATGCCGCGCAGGCCGCCCGCGGCCACCATCATTTCCCAGTTGGCTAGGTGCCCGGAGATGAAGATGACCCCTTGGCCGCGGTCGTGGGCGGCTTTCCAAAGCTCGTAGCCTTCCAAGACCGTGATGCGCCAGGCGTAGTTCCGGTAATGGTTCGGGAAGGGGGAAAAATAATGGAGAAGCTCCAGGAATAGGTTGCCGTAGTGGCTGTAGTTTTCGGCCAGAAGTTTCTGGCGCCCGGCCGCGTCTAGTTCGGGCAGGCAGCGGGCCATGTTCTCAAGCGCGATCTTCTTGAGCTTCCAGTCCACGGCCAGCATGATCCGGCCCAGGCCCCGGCCCAGACGGACCTCCAGGGACCGGGGCAGGAAGGTCAGGGGCGTCGCGGCGCAAAATAGGACCGCGCGCAGGAGCAAAGACAGAAAAGGGTTCAAGTCGTTATGGTGCCGGGTTCCTTTTAAACTAGGGGGCCTCCCGGATTGTCCTCTCTGCACAAGATATGTTTTGGTCGAGCGATTGTCAACTGCGGCTGGCCCTGGATGAAAAGACAACCCCCGCCTCAAGGTCGAGACGGGGGCGTGCCAGATACAAGTCAGACTAATTGGGCTGGAATGTCTTGGCCAGGACGGCGGAGTCGACGGCCGGCGCCGCGCTGGGTTCGAAGGTCTTGCGCATGCCTTCCAGCATCTTCCAGGTCATCTGCACATCCTCGGCCGCCAGCTTGGCCAGCCGCTGGGCTTCTTCCGGGTTGCTTGAGTGCAGCACCTTGTAGCGCTGTTCCGAGCCCAGGTATTGCTCCAGTGGAATCTTGCCTGGCTTGGAGTCGAGCTGCAGCGGGTTCTTCCCCTGCGCGGCGAGGGCCGGGTTGAAGCGCAAGAGCGGCCAATAGCCGCAGTCCACTGCCATCTTCTGGTGTTCCAGGCCCTTGCCTTCCTCCAGCGCGAAGCCGTGCGCGATGCAGTGGCTGTAGGCGATCACGATGGCCGGGCCGTCGTAGGCCTCGGCTTCCGCGAACGCCTTGACGGTCTGCGCATCGCTGGCGCCCATGGCCACGCGCGCCACATAGCAGTTGCCGTAGCCCAGCGCGGTCAGGATCAGATCTTTCTTCGGGGTCTTCTTGCCGCTCATGGCGAAACGGGCCGTGGCCCCGCGCGGCGTGGCCTTGGAGGCTTGGCCGCCGGTGTTGGAGTAGACCTCGGTGTCCAGGACCAGGACCTTGATATTGCGGCCCGAGCGCAGGACATGGTCCAAGCCGCCGTAGCCGATGTCGTAAGCCCAGCCGTCGCCACCTACGACCCAGACGCTCTTGCGCACCAGCCCGTCGGCGAGCTGGGACAGGTCCTTGGCCGCCGACTCCGCGACGCCCTGGAGCTTGGCCTTGAGCTTGGCCACGCGCTCGCGTTGGGCCGCGATGCCGGTCTCATCATCCTGCTTGGCCGCGAGGATGTCCCGGGTCAGATCCGCGCCGATCTTGGATTCGTAGCGCTTGAGCAGGGTCTCCGCGTATTCGCGCTGCTGGTCCAGGGCCAGGCGGAAGCCGAAGCCGAACTCCGCGTTATCCTCGAAGAGTGAATTCGACCAGGCCGGGCCGCGCCCTTCCTTGTTGACCGTGTAGGGCGTGGTGGGGAGGTTGCCTCCGTAGATGGAGGAGCAGCCCGTGGCGTTTCCGATGATGAGGCGGTCGCCCACCAGCTGGGAGAGCAGCTTGACATAGGGCGTCTCGCCGCAGCCCGCGCAAGCGCCGGAGTACTCGAAAAGGGGCTCCAGCATCTGGCTACCCTTGACCGTCGCCACGGCCATGTTGCGCCGGTCCGGGTAGGGCAGTTCGAGGAAGAACTTGAGGTTCTCCTTCTCCTGCTCCATGACGCCGGCCAGCGGGACCATGCTCAGGGCCTTGCGGTTGGGGTCGTTCTTATCCTTGCCCGGGCAGTTGACCGCGCAGATGGTGCAGCCCGTGCAGTCTTCGGGAGCGATCTGTACCGTGAACTGGGTGCCCTGGGGGAAGTCCTTGCCCTTGTAAGGCGTGCTCGCAAAGCCCTTGGGGGCCTTGGCCGACAACGCCTCGGGATAAGCCTTGACCCGGACTGCGGCGTGCGGGCAGACCAAGGAGCACTTGCAGCATTGGATGCAGAGGCTGGGCTCCCACTTGGGCACCTGCTGGGCGATAGCCCGCTTCTCCCACTTGGTCGTGCCCGTGGGGAACGTCCCGTCGGCCGGGAAGGCGCTCACCGGCAGGTCGTCGCCGCGGTAGGCCATGAGCTCTGCAATGACCTTCTGCACAAACTCCGGGGCCTCGGCCGGGACCATGGGCTTGGTCGCTACGGCGGGGATATTCTCGGAGGACAGCTTGACCTCGAAGAGCCCCGCGATGGCGCCGTCCACGGCCCGGATGTTCTTGCTGACCACGGCCTCGCCCTTGACCGCGTAGGACTTCTTGATGGCGCCCTTGATGAGTTCCATGAAGCCGGGCAGCAGCTTCGTGATGTGGAAATAGCAGGTCTGCATGACCGTGTTGATGCGCGGCCCGAGGCCCGCCTCGCGCGCCACTTGGTAGGCGTCGATGGCGTAGAACTTGAGCTTCTTCTGCACGATCGCCTGCCGGACCGCGGCGGGCAGGCGGGGCCAGACGGTCTGGGGTTCTGTGCAGTTGAGCAGGAAGGTCGCGCCGGGCGCGGCCACCTTCAGGACGTCCACGATCTCCAGGAGGCGCTCCTGGTGGCAGGCCACGAACTGCGCCTGGGAGACTAGGCAGCTGGCGCGGATGGGCTTGGGCCCGAAGCGCAGATGCGAGATGGTCATGGAGCCGGCTTTCTTCGAGTCGTAGACGAAGTAGCCCTGGGCGTTGAGGTCCGTGTTGTCGGCGATGACCTTGATGGAATTCTTGTTGGCGCCCACCGTGCCGTCGGCGCCCAGGCCGTAGAAGACGGCGCGCTGGGTCTCGGGGGCGTCGGTCATGAACCCGAGGTCGTAGGCCAGCGAGAGGTGGGTGACATCGTCTGCGATGCCTACGGTGAAGGGGCTCTTGGGCTGGGGCTTGGCGGCCTCGTCGAAGACCGCCTTGGCCATGGCCGAGGTGTATTCCTTGGAAGAGAGGCCGTAGCGTCCGCCGATGATGCGGGGCCGGGGGGCCGTTTTCGGCCATGCCTCTTCAAGAGCGCCCAGGACGTCGAGGTGCAGGGGGTCCATGAAGCCGGGCTCCTTGGTGCGGTCGAGCACGGCGATGTTCTTGACGCTCTTGGGCAGGGCCGCCACGAATCTTTTGGAATCAAAAGGCCGGTAGAGGCGGACCTTGAGCAGGCCGAGCTTGGCGCCTTTGGCGTTCAAGGCCTCCACCGTTTCTTCGGTGGCGCCGCAGCCCGAGCCCATCATGACCACCACGGTTTCCGCCTGCGGGTGGCCGACATAGTCGAAGAGGTGGTAGGCCCGGCCGGCGATCTTGGCGAAACGGTCCATGACGGCCTGGATTTTGTCCGGGGCCGCCAGGTAGTAGGGGTTGGAGGCTTCGCGGGCCTGGAAGAAGGCGTCCGGGTTCTGGGCCGTGCCCTTGATGGTGGGGTGGTCCGGGGAGAGGGCGCGGCGGCGGTGCTCGTCGATGGAATTCTGGTCCACGAGCTGGCGCAGCTGCTCGTGGGTGAGCGTCCGGACCTTGAGGATCTCATGCGAGGTCCGGAAGCCGTCGAAGAAATGCACGAAGGGCAGCCGGGTCTCCAAAGAGGCGGCGTGGGCGATGGCGCCCAGGTCGGTGACTTCCTGGACATTGCCCGAGCATAAGAGGCTTAGCCCGGCGCCGCGCACGGACATGACATCGGAGTGGTCGCCGAAGATGGAGAGGGCGTGGGTGGCGATGGTGCGCGCGGCCACATGGAAGACCACGGGGGTGAGCTCGCCGCCCACCTTGTACATGACCGGGATCATCAGGAGCAGACCCTGGCTGGAGGTGAAGGTGGTGGCCAAGGCGCCCGTGGAAACGGCGCCGTGCAAGGCGCCGGCCGCGCCGGCCTCGCTCTGCATCTCGACCACGCTGGGGACGGCGCCGAAGATGTTGGGCTTGCGCGCGGCGGACCAGGCGTCGGAGGACTCGCCCATGTTGGAGGAGGGGGTGATGGGGTAGATGGCGATGACCTCGCTCAAGGCGTAGGCCACCCGGGCGGCGGCTTCGTTTCCGTCAATCGCGTCGAATTCAGTGTTTTTCATGATAATCCTATTTTATGTTTTTGGGAGAGGCTTGCCAATAAGCGTTTCTAATACCGGGGGACCGGGGCCGGCCGTCAGATCCCGGTGGAGTCGAGCCCGATGGTCATGGGGCCGTCGTTGACCGATTCGATCTCCATGTGCGCCCCGAATTCGCCGGTGCGCAGGGGCACGCCCAAGCCGGCGAGGTGAGCGCAGAAGGACTCGTAGAGCGGGCGCGCGGTCTCGGCCCCGGCCGCATCCGCGAAATCCGGTCGCCGTCCGCCCTTGAGGCCGGCGTAGAGGGTGAACTGGGAGATGACCAGGGCGGCGCCCTGCGTCGCGATGAGGGAGCGGTCGAACTTGCTCCCGGCGCCGGAGAAGACGCGCAGATGCGCGATCTTCTCCGCGAGCCGGCGCGCGGACTGGGCGTCGTCATCCTTGCCCACCCCCAGGTAGATCAGGAGCCCGGGGCCTATGGAGCGGACCTCTCCGTCGGGCAGGCGCACCCCGGCCCGAGTGACCCGCTGAATGATGGCGCGCATAATTCCTATTATAGCAGGGATGCCGACCGCACGCCTCTTTATCGCGGCGCCGGTCTCGGACGAAGTCCGTGCCGCCGCCGCCCGGTTGATCTCGCGTCTGCGCGCTTCGGGCGCCGACTACAAGTGGGTTGATCCCGCCAACCTGCATCTGACCCTGCGGTTCTTGGGCGCGACATCGCTCGACCGGCTGGGAGAGCTGGAAACGCTCTTGCGCCGGGCCGCGCGGCGGCCGGCATTCGAGGTCGTCTATGAAGGCGTCGGCGCTTTTCCCTCCTGGGACGACCCTAAGGTGGTCTGGGTGGGCGTGGGCCAAGGCGCCGCGGACTTGGCGGCTCTGGCCGCGGCTTTGGGGCCGGCGGAGGAGGGCAGGCCTTTCTCCGCGCATCTAACCATCGGCCGCATGCGCGGCCGGCGCGACGTTGCGCGGTTGAAAGCGGCCGCTGGCGGCTTCGCTCCTTTGCGCCAAGTCGTGGATCGCATCATCCTCTTCGAGAGCCGGCTGACTCCGCAGGGGTCGATCTACGCGGCCCGTCAGGAGGCGATGCTGGCTACTCGGGGCGTGTCAACTCATCTAAAAATGTTACCGAAGCCGTCATAGGCCGGTCCTTTCTCTTTTTGCTTCTTTTTCTCTTTGTGAATTGCTGTGGACAAGTGTGGATAACATGAATATCTTCTTGCCCCCAACGGCTCGACCGGC
>CAIRTQ010000069.1 GCA_903881545.1 uncultured Elusimicrobia bacterium | reverse complement strand
TCAGTATCCGGCAGACGGCGTGGCCGTCGAGGCCGGGCATCTCGGCGTCGACCAGGACGATGTCGGGGCGGGATTCCCGCGCCAGCAGGAGCGCTTCCGAGCCGTTGTCCGTGACCACGCAGGACATGCCGTTGGCGGTCATATAGCGCTGGACTATCTCCAGGATGGTCCGGTCATCGTCGACGGCCATCACTTTCATCGCCATGATCTCCATTTTCTGATCCGCTCTAGGGCTTGGCCTTCTCGACAGGCCCGTCGAGAATCTCGCGCATCTTGCGCAGCAGCGCTTCCGGGGAGAACGGCTTGTTCAGGAAAGCGAGGCCGGGTTGCAGCATCCCGAGCCGCACGATGGCATCGTCCGTATAGCCGGAGACAAAGAGCGTCCGGGGGGTCATCTTCCTGAGCGCGACTTCCTGCGCCAATTCACGGCCGTTCATGCCGGGCATCACCACGTCGGTCAGCAGCAGGTCCACGGGCTTGCCCCGCTGTTCGAGCGCCTTAAGCGCTTCCCGCCCATCCGCGGCGGTCAGCACCGTGTATCCAGCGCCGGTGAGCGCGCGCTCCGCAAGACGGCGGATGACTTCCTCATCCTCGACCAGTAGGACGGTCTCCCGGCCTCGGGTCGGCGCGGCTTTATCCTTATCCTTATCCTTATCCTTATCCTTATCCTTATAAGCATCCTTGGCGGTCTTTTCGGTCTGAGGGAAATAGACGCAAAAATTCGCGCCGCGCTCCGGCGCGCTCTCGACATCGATACTGCCGCCGTTTTGCGTGATGATCCCGAATATGGTGGCAAGCCCCAGGCCTGTCCCCTGGCCGATGCTCTTGGTGGTGAAGAACGGCTCGAATAGATGGCTTTTGACCTCGTCGGTCATGCCGTGTCCCGTATCGCGCACTCGCAGGACCGCCAAAGGTCCGCGCGCCAAGCCCGGACGCGCCGCGAAGAAGCCCTCGCCCATGTCGGCGATATCCGTCTCCAGCGTGACCGCGCCGCCATCGGGCATGGCGTCGCGCGCGTTGAGCACTAGGTTCAGTATCACTTGGTCGAGCTGTCCAGGGTCCATCCGGATGAGGCAGGGCCGGGGCAAGAGCTTCAGTTCCAGCTTGATGTTTTCGCCGATGAGGCGCTGGAGCATTTTGGTCGTAATGGGGATGGCCGCGTTGAGATCGACCACCCGCGGCGCCAGGATCTGGCGCCGGCTGAAAGCCAGGAGCTGCTGGGTGAGGGCCGCGGCGCGGTCCGCGGCCTTGAGGATCTCTTCCGTGTCCGCTCGCCGCGGGTCCGCTTCCGGCAGGGCATCGAGGACGAACTCGCCGTAGCCCTTGATGGCGGTGAGCAGGTTGTTGAAGTCGTGCGCCACCCCTCCAGCCAGGCGGCCGATGGACTCCATCTTCTGGGACTGCGTGAGCTGCGCTTGCAGCTTCTCCCGGTCGGCCGCAGCCTGCTTGCGCTTGGTGATGTCGTGGTAGATGCCGGAGACGCCCACGATGGCCCCGGCCGAGTCTTTTATGGGGAAGAGGGACGCCCAGATTTCGATCAAGGCGCCGCTCTTGGCGCGGCGCGGGGCCTCGTATTGGACGTTCTGCCCCCCGCAGATCATGTCGAAATTGTGCATCATCTCGCTCTGGCGGTCCGCGGGCGCCAGCAGCGAGATCGGTCTTCCGAGGGCTTCCTCGGCGCCATAGCCGAATATTTTCCGCGCGGCCGGGTTCCAGCTGGTGATGATCCCCTTGTGGTCCGTGCTGATGATCGCGTCATCGGCCTGAGTGATGATGGCGGCGAGCCGGGTGATGGCGGCTTCAGCCTTCTTGCTCGCGGTGATGTCGGTGGCATACAGGTTGGCGTAGCCGTGCTCGACGACGGGCGCCACGGTCACGAGGAACGACCGCCCCCCGAATTGGATCTCGATGTCGTTCGGGAGCCCCGTCGTTAACGCTTGCCCGATGTGCGCCCGCCATTCGGCGTTGACCGCGCTGCCCACCTGGGCGCCTATCGCGAGGATGATGGCGTCCGCCGCCGCGTTGGCGTATTCCAGGACTCCCTGGGTGGACACGCGCAGCACCGGGTTCGGGTTTTCATTTGGGAACCGCGAGAGCCGTTCGATCTGTTCCTCCTCTCGCTTGCGCTCAGATATATCGCTCGCCACGAATCGGAACACGGTCAGGCCGTCCGCCTGCGCGACGCTCGCCTCCAATCGTACCCAAGAAGGCGGGGCGCCCGGGCGCAGCATCCGCAACTCGCAGGGCCGAGCTGGGGCGGCCGCAATAAGCGCTTGGCGGTGCCGATAGCAGATATCCTGGTCTTCGGGCAGGATGAAGCGGCTTAAGGGTTGCTGGATCAACCGGCCGCGTTCCACGCCGAGCAGTTGCGCGGCGGTAAGATTGGCCTCCAGGATCAGACCCTTTTCGCTGATGGTGAAGTAGGCCACCGGCGCGAAATCGTAGAGGTCGACGAACCTCGCGCGCGAGGCCTCGAGTCCTAGTTGCGCCCGGCGCAGTTCTTCGTTCTGCATCTCCAGCTCGATCTGATGCACACGCAGTTCGTGTTCCAGCCGCCGGACTTCATCAGGGGAGCGCGCGTCCGGGCCCTTCGGCCGCCGGGCGGCTTTCTGGGATTTTTTCTCCGCTCGCCGGCGCAGGGCCCGCTGGGAGTCTTCGGATGCGAAAGGGCGATCGGGCTTTTCAAGCATGGTCACTCTCGGTCAATCCCCCCGCCCGTTCCATGGTGGCGACGGCGTACATCTTCCCGGCCGCATCCATCAAGGCGGTGGCGGTAAGCCACACGTTCACGATCTGGCCGTCCTTGGCCAGGCGCTTCGTATGATAGCGCGTCAAGATATTGGCGCGGCCTAGCCGCTTCACCTTGGCCAGGGAGTCCTTGCGCAGGTTCTCGGGAATCATATCGCGGATGTTCATGGCCAGCGCCTCGGCCTTGGTCCGGCCGTAGAGCCTCTCCGCCCGCGGGTTCCAGGCCAGGATGCGGCCCTCCAGGTCCTGCACGATGATCGCATCGCGGGAATTGCGCATCACCAAAGCCAATTGGCTGATCGCAGCGGCCTCGCGCAGGGCCTCCTGCGCGCGCTTAATCTCCGAGATGTCCACGAACGTGATCACCGCCCCCTCGATGGCGTTCTCCAGGGTGCGGTAGGGCCGGATGCGGAGTTGGAACCAGGCGCCCGTCTTGTGCTGCACCTCGATCTCTTTGATGGCCAGAGAGCTCAACACTGACTGGATGTCATCCCTCAGCCGGTCGTAGCCCATCAGGTTGGTGACGATCTGGTCCACCGGCCGCCCGACGTCGGCCGGGAGCAGGTTTATCACCAGGGTGACCGCGGGCGTAAAGCGCAGGATGCGCAACTGGTGGTCCACGAAGATGGTCCCGAATCCCGTGCTGGCCATCAGGTTGCTCATGTCGTTGTTGGTCTGCGTCAGGTCGATGACCTTGGCCTGCAGCTCGGCGTTCACCGTGGTCAGCTCCTCATTGAGCGAATGCAGTTCTTCCTTGGCGGTCTCCAGCTCCTCGTCGGAAGACCGGCCGGTCCCTTGACGGCAGGAGATTTTTTGGCACCATGATATGGTTTCATCATTTTGCCAACCTTTGGACATGCGGGATCAGGCGCGGGCCAGAAGTCGAAAGGATGGAAAGGGAAGGGAGCGCTTCGCGGCCGGATGGCCTATGCGCCTGTGCGTTCAGAATGCGCCCACAGCATACGGACTATAACACAATTTGATTTTATCATAGCATTTTAATGCGGCGCGCGCGGCTCTCAGGCCTCGAACTTGTAGCCGTGGCCTATGACGGCCACGAGGCGCTTGGCGAGCTTGGGCCCCAGCTTCTTGCGCAGGTGGCAGACGTGGACCTCGACCGTGCCCGGGTCGTTGTAGTCCGCCGGGTCATAGCCCCAGACGGTCTCCAGGAGGTAGGGGATGCTCAGGCACCGGCCGGACTTGCTGATGAGCGTGGTGAGCAGGTC
>CAIRTQ010000068.1 GCA_903881545.1 uncultured Elusimicrobia bacterium | reverse complement strand
TCTCCTGGCCTTCGGACTCATCCCCATGCCCCCAAAACTGCCCCAAACCCGCTGGGGCCGTTCGGTAACATCTTAGATGAGTTGACGGCTTGGATTTCGGTAACATCTTACGTGAGTTGAAGCGAGCGGTTGACGCTGGCCGCCGCGAAGTGGTTTAATCTACTCCTATGCCAGCCATTAAGAAGACCATGCGGCACGCCTCTGGGATCAAGGCCCACCGGCAGTCGCTCAAACACCAGTCCCACAACCGCTTCGTTAAGAAGACTGTGCGGCAAGCCATCCGCGCCGCTGCGGACGGGGCCGCCGCCAAGAATCCCGAAAGCGGCAAGCTCCTCTCCCAGGCCGCGTCGACCATCGACCGGGCCGCCTTGCGCGGGATCATCCACTGGAAGACCGCAGCCCGCCGCAAGTCCCGTCTGGCCAAGCGCACCATCGTCCTGCTCGCGACGGTTCCGGCTCCAGCCAAAGCCTAGCGCGGCCGGTCCGCCTTTCCGGGGAGAGGTCTCTTCAGGCCTTTCCTTTGGCGCAGATATCCACGACCAGCCGCTCTATCTCCTGGGGAGCGCTGAGCCAACTGCGGGACTTGAGCGCCGTTTCCGCCTGTAGGCAGGTCCCCAGGTCCCGGCGCAGGCGGGCCGCTCCTAGGGGCCGTAGCACCTCCAGATAATCCTTGTCGTAGTAGCTTTGCAGGCGCAGGGCCGCAAAAATATCGCCGGAAGATTTTCCCGCCTGAAGCATGCGCTGGGCGCGCAGCTGCTTGTGCACCGCGCCCGTGATCTGCGCCAGGGCCCGGAAGGCTTGGTCCTCGGGCTTGCCTTCCGTGAAGAGGCGGCGCAGGTGCGCGAGGCTCTCCGCCAGGCGGCGCCGCTGGATGAGGCGCGGCAGCGCGAAAGGGTCGGACGCCTTGTTGAAGCCCAGGCAGGCCGCCATATGCTCCGGGCTGATCTCGGGGGCATCAACCGCAAAGAGCGCGGCTTTCTCCAACTCGGAGCGCAGGATCGTCCAGTCCGTGCCGGCCTCCGCGACCAAGGCCTCGGCCGCTTCGGCCGATAGCCGCTTGCCGCTCCGGCCCGCTGCGGCCTGTAGGCGGGCCACGGCCTCGTCTTCCCGCAGCGGGCGGAACAGGCAGACCGCCCCGGCTGCGGACGCGGCCTTGACCAAGGCGTCGCGAGGGTCGAGTTTGCGCTCCTCGGAGAAGAGGACCAGGGCGGTGCTCGGGGAGGGCTCCTTGAGATATCCGATCAAGGCGGCCCTGGCCTGGGCCGGCAGCTTCGCGCTCGCCACCACCACCAGCCTCCAGGGCGCGAAGGCGGGCAAGGTCATGGCCTCGGCGACGACGGCTCCGACCTGGGACGCGATGTCGCCGGAGAATTCCGAATAGTTGAAGCTGTCGGGCTGGAGCGCGGCCTTGAGCCGGGCCGCGGCCTCGTCGCGGGCCGAGGCGTCCTCGCCCACGAAATAGTAGACCGGACGGAATTTGCCCGCCTGCCACTCCTTAAGCAGGACGGGGTAGCTGGCTTCCATCAGGGCGGCGTCAGTAAGGGTGGGGATTGACCGGGGCCATGGGCGCCTCGGGAGCGGAGACAGGATCGGTGGAGGGGGCATCGCTCTGGATGCGGCGCTGCGAGGTGCTGTGGACCGAGCCGAACCCGTTGATGACCCGGCTGACGATGTCGCGAGACAAAGAGTCCCAGATCCCCGCCTGCGCCTGGAATTCGGTCATGCCGCCGGCCCAGGTGGGGGCGGTGGGGGCCGCGTAGACCTGGATGCCCTCGATGTTCGGCTCCACCCACAGGGCCTGGCCGGGTTTCTTCTTGTCCACGAACTGTAGGTCCACCGCCACGCGGAGCTTATAGGAAGTCGGCACCAGGTTGGCGTCGTATTGGATGGGGATGTTGAGATAGCGCGAGATGACGATGAAGACCACGCCGTCGGCGTCCGCCTCGGTCACCAGAGGATAGCGGCCGTCGCGCAGGAACTCGTCGCGCACGCTCAGGATCATCTGGTCCTCCAGCCCCGGCTGCTGGGTCTTGTTGATGATGGGATGCAGGGCCAGCTTCCGGATGTTCTGGGGAAGGAGCTGCGGTGTGGGGCTGTAGCGTATTTCCTGGCCGCAGCCCGTGGCGGCGACAGCGATCAGACACCAAAGCGCGCACAATCTTCGCATGGGTTCACCTCGCGACGATATTGACCAGACGGTTGGGCACCACGATGACTTTCATGACGGACTTGCCGGTGAGGGCGGTCCGCACTTTGTCGAGCGCCAGCGCCGCTTCCCGAGCCTCGGCCTCGGCCGCGTCGGCCGCGAATACGAACGTGGCCCGGAGCTTGCCGTTGACCTGGACCGCGTATTCCACTTCCCGGTCCTTGAGGTATTGTACATCAAAAGCGGGCCAAGGCTGTCGGGCCAGGCAATCCTTGTGGCCCAGGCGCTCCCAGAGCTCCTCGGTCATGTGCGGAGCGAAGGGGTGCAGGAGCGTGAGCATCGCCTCCAGGTCCGCCCGGGCGGCGACGCCCGCCTTCTGAATCTCGTTGCCGTAGATCATCAAGGCCGAGATGGCCGTGTTAAAGTTGAAGGTGGCGATATCCTCGCCGACTTTCTTGATGGCGCGGTGCCGCGCGTTGACGCAACCGTCCTGGCCCCCGGGCGCCTCGGTTTCGAGCACGAGCTGCCAGACCTTGCGTAGGAAGCGGGCCACGCCTTCGATGGAGCGCATGTCCCAGGGCTTGGAGTCCTCGAAAGGGCCCATGAACATCTCGTAAAGCCGGAAGGCGTCGGCCCCGTGCTCCTGGATGACCGAGTCCGGGTTGACGACGTTCTTCTTGGACTTGGACATCTTCTCGATCTGGGAGTCGAGCTTCTCCCCGGTGGCGGCGAGCGTGGCGGCGCCGGCCTCATCGCAGGCGACTTCGTCGTAGTGGTGGTAGACGCCCTTGCCGTCGCGGTAGGAGAAGCTCAGGATCATGCCCTGGTGGCGCAGCTTCTGGAACGGCTCCGCAGTCGAGACGAAGCCCAGGTCGAAGAGGACCTTGTGCCAGAAGCGGGCGTAGAGCAGGTGCAGTACCGCGTGCTCCGCGCCGCCCACGTAGCAATCGACCGGCATCCAGGCTTTCTCCTGGGCCTGGCCGCAGGCGGCGGTCGGGTTGGCGGGGTCGATGAAGCGCAGGTAGTACCAGCAGGAGCCCGCCCACTGGGGCATGGTGTTGGTCTCGCGTTTGGCCGCGGCGCCGCAGGCCGGACATTTGGTGTTGACCCAATCCGGGATGTTGGCCAGAGGCGATTCCCCGGTCCCGGTGGGCCGGTAGTCCTTGACGTCGGGCAGCAGCACGGGCAGATCCTTCTCGGGCACCGGGACCAGGCCGCATTTCGGGCAATGGACCACGGGGATGGGCTCGCCCCAATAGCGCTGGCGGGAGAAGATCCAGTCGCGCAGCTTGTAGTGGACGCAGCGGCGGCCCTTCTTGGTCTGCTCCAGGTGGGAGATCGCCCGCGCGAAGGCTTGGGCCGTGGGCAAGCCGTCCCAGGCCGGTGAGTTGACGGCGATGCCATCATCGCCGAAAGCCGCTTTGCGAAGGTCTAAGAGCGCGGCCTTATCGTCGTCGGCGGGCCTGACGACCTGCTTGATCTCCAGGCCGAACTTCAAGGCGAACTCGTGGTCGCGCTCGTCGTGCCCCGGCACTGCCATGATGGCGCCGGTGCCGTAGCTGGCCAGTACGTAATCGGCGATCCAGACCGGGATCCGGGCGCCGTTGATCGGGTTGACCGCATAGGCGCCGGTGAACGCGCCGGTCTTGTCCTTGGCCAGCTCGGTGCGCTCCAGGTCGGACTTGGAGGCCGCGGCCGCGACATATGCCGCGACTTCCTGGCGCTGGGCCGCTGTGGTGATCCGCGTGACGCATTCGTTCTCGGGCGCGAGGACAATGTAGGTGGCCCCGTAGAGCGTGTCGGGCCGGGTGGTGAAGACCTTGAGCGCGCCGCCGGCTTCCAGCGCGAAGTCCACCTCGGCGCCCTCGGAGCGTCCGATCCAGTTGCGCTGCATCATCAGAGTGGAGTGGGGCCAGTCGAGGTCCTTGAGGTCCGACTCCAGACGGTCGGCGTAGGCGGTGATCTTGAGGACCCATTGGCGGATGCTTCTGCGTTCGACCTGGTGGCCGCAACGCTCGCATTTGCCGCCGAAGACCTCCTCGTTGGCCAGGCCGGTCTTGCAGGAGGGGCAGAAGTTGATGGGGGCGGTGCTCTCGTAGGCCAGGCCTTTCTTGAGGAGCTGGAGGAATATCCACTGGGTCCAGCGGTAGTAGGCGGGCGCGGTGGTGTCTATCTCGCGGTCCCAGTCGTAGGAGAAGCCGAGGGCCTTGATCTGGCGGCGGAAATTGGCGATGTTCCTTTGCGTGACCACGGACGGGTGCGTCCCGGTCTGCAGGGCGAAGTTCTCGGCGGGCAGGCCGAAGGCGTCCCAGCCCATGGGGTGGAGGACGTCGCAGCCCTGCATGCGCTTCATGCGGCAGAGGATGTCGGTGGCGGTGTAGCCCTCGGGATGGCCGACGTGCAGGCCGTCGGCCGACGGATAGGGGAACATGTCGAGGCAGTAGAATTTCTTGCCGGGGCGGGGGGTGTCGGGGGTCTTGAAGACGCCGTCTTTGGCCCAGCGGGCCTGCCATTTGGCTTCGATCTCGGACCAGGCGATGCGTTCGGTCTTGACGTTCACGCAGGGGATTATATCATTTGGGCCGACGGCGGCCGCCCGCCGCGCCGCCAAGAGCTATAATAGTGGCCCATGGCCACCATCACGCACCGGACTCTGGCGCCTTTGGACCTGGCGATCATCGCCGCGTATTTCCTGATCGTCTTCGGCATCGGCTTCTATTTCGCGCGCCGGGAAAGGACTTCCTCCGAATATTTCCTGGGCGGCCGCCGCGTGGGCTGGTTCGCCATCGGCGCGTCGCTCTTCGTCTCCAACATCTCCACCGAGCACTTCATCGGCCTCGCCGGGTCGGGCGCTTCCTCGGGCTTGGCGGTCGGGCATTTCGAGTGGCTGGCCGCGCTCATCCTGCTGGTGCTGGGCTGGGTCTTCGTCCCTTTCTACATGCGCTCCAACGTGTTCACCATGCCTGAGTTCCTGGAACGGCGCTTCAGCCGGGCTTGCGCGGTCTATCTGGCCGGGATCTCCATCATCGCCTACATCATCACCAAGATCGCCGTGCACCTCTGGGCGGCGGCCATCGTGCTGGAGCGCGTGGTGGGCTGGAGCCCCATGGCCGCGGCCCTGGTCCTGGTGGTCTTGACCGGCGTCTATACCGTGGCGGGGGGGCTCTCCGCGGTGATCTATACCGAAGTGGTGCAGACCCTGGTCCTGCTGGCCGGGGCCGTGGCGCTCACCGGCATCGGCCTGCACCAGGTGCACGGCTTCGCGGGCCTGCGCGCCGCGGTGCCGCCGGACTATTTTCACATGATCAAGCCGGCCGGCGACGCCGCCTTCCCGTGGACGGGCATCTTCTTCGGCGCGCCGATCCTGGGCATCTGGTATTGGTGCACGGACCAGGTTATCGTCCAGCGCGTGCTTTCGGCCAGGGACGAGGGTCACGCCAAGTCCGGGGCCATCTTCGCGGGCTTCTTGAAGCTGCTGCCGGTGTTCCTGCTGGTCGTGCCGGGGCTCATCGCATTCGCCCTCTACCGGGGGCTCTTCCAGGTGGACGCGGCGGGCAAGGTCATCAACGGCGACATCGCCTTCCCCACTCTCATCGTGAACCTCCTGCCCACGGGCCTGGTGGGCATGATGATCGCGGCCCTGCTGGCCGCGCTCATGGGCGGCATGGCCTCGGTGTTCAACTCGGCCTCCACCTTGGTGACCCTGGATTTTTACAAGAAGCTCCGCCCGCAGGCCAGCGAGCGTCAATTGGTCAATTTCGGGCGCGCGGCCACCGCGGTCATGGTGGTTTTGGGCATGCTTTGGGTGCCGCTCATCCCGTACATGAGCTCACAGCTCTACCTTTACCTGCAGAGCGTGCAGGCCTATATCAGCCCGCCCATCGCGGCCTGCTTCATCCTGGGCATCTTGTGGCCGCGGCTCAACGGAGCGGGAGCGCTGGCCTCCCTGCTCACGGGGTTTGTGCTGGGCGCGGCGCGCTTCATCATGGAGATACTGGTAAAGACCGGCCGGGCGCCGGACGCCGCCTGGGTGCGCTGTCTGGTGGGCGTCAACTTCCTGCATTACGCGATATTCATGTTCGCGGTCTGCTCCGCGGTGCTGGTGGCGGTGAGCTTCTTGGGGCCGGCGCCGGAACGGGCCAAGCTCGCGGGGCTGACATTTGCGACGGTGGATGACAAGCTGGAGGGAGTGACGGCGCTGGCGGAGCCCCAGCCGGGCGCCGAGACCTCGCGCGAGCGCGCTTGGAACGTCGCCTTCAGCCTATTGCTTGCGGCCGCGGTGATCGGGCTTTGGATACACTTCCGCTAGGCGGCGGCAGGCCTTGCCTGCGGCCCAACGTCAGCCACGACGAGGCGCTGGCCGAGTTCTCCCGGGGCGGATGGGTGGGCCGGCTGGCGCGCGGACCTCTGCGGCGTCTGGCCGACATCTACATCCCGCACCGGGTCTATCGGGTGGCCTGGCGCGACGGCGAGGCCAGCAAAGTCCTCTTCTTGGCGGTGGATTGCGTGTGCGCTGATTTCGACAGCTACATGTTTCCCGCAGTCCCTGCAGGAGCCGAATTGATCGAGGTGCGCACGCGCAACTGCCCGGAGCCTCGGTTGAGCAAAGGGCAGGCCCGGAGCGCGGCCTTGGACCGCGCGCGGCGCCTGGCTTATGAGCGGGGTCTTCTGCGCATCAAGGATCTGAGTCTGGCCGCGGATCTGGTCCTGCCCGAACTGCTCATCCCTTATTGGGCGGGCTTCTTCGGCCGGGGCGAACGGGCCTCGCGGGTGGAGGTGCTCGACGCCGTGCGTCGGCGGCAAGAGGGGGGCAAGCTCCGCGCATTCGTGGCCAAGTGGCTGACTATTGACTCCTGCATAAGTAATGGCCTATACTATCCGGCAGGGGGATACCATGAGAACTGCCGGGAGCCCGAAATTGCTTGAGAAACGCCGCTTGGACGCCATCACCCTTATCGAGGGAGGAATGCCCCAGGTGGCCGTCGCCAAGAAGCTGCGCGTCCATGACCGCACGGTTAGGGATTGGGTCGCGATCTATCGACGGCAAGGCAGCAAAGGGCTGCTGGCCAAGCCGGTTCCTGGACGGCCGACGAAATTGAAGATCGCGCAGCTCAAGGCGTTGGTCGGGATTTTGGACAAGGGTGCCATGGCTTGCGGATATCAGACAGACTTATGGACCTGCCCCCGGGTCGCCAAGGTGGTCGGAAAGCGTTTCGGCGTGGGCTATCACATTGACCATGTCGGCCGCCTGCTTCGATCACTCGGCTTCACCCCGCAGAAGCCGGAGCGCGTTGCTCGGGAGCGGGACGAGGTGGCCATCAAACGGTGGGTCCGGCGGGATTGGCCGCGCCTTAAAAAAAAGCCCAGCGCCTGAACGCGCGCATCGTATTCATCGACGAGAGCGGCTTTCTGATGGCCCCTTTGGTCCGCCGAACCTGGGCGCGCAAAGGCAAGACTCCCGTCCTTCGTCAAGCCACTCGGTCCCATAAGAAGGTCTCAGTTGTTGGGGCACTGGTCGTGCCGGCTCGCCGCAAACGCGTTCGGTTCTATTTCGCCCTCCACCGCAACGCCAACATCACCGCTCCCAGGCTCCTACGCTTCCTTCGCCAGCTATCCCGACATGTCCGCGGGCCGGTCATCATCGTCTGGGATCGTATTGTTACCCACCGGGCTCGCTTGGTGAGCGCATGGCTGAGTCGCCATTCCCGGATTGAAACGGCCTTCCTGCCAGCCTACGCTCCCGAACTCAATCCCATCGAACCGGCCTGGGGATACCTGAAAACCAATCCGTTGGCGAATTGGGCACCAAGTCATCTGACGAACTTGCGGGCCAGACCCGCTACCATGCTTCCAGGCTTAGGTTCAAAAAGAGCGTTCTGAGAGGCTTTTTGGGGGCGACCCCGCTTTTTTCATGCCAAATGCAGGCCTATACTTATGCAGGAGTCAATAATGGTGCAGAATGAGTTTTCGCCACAATTTTCAGGCAGAGGACATTGCGAAACTTTAAAAGATTTTTGATTCGAATATATCCTAAACTTTCCGATACTACGATTGCTTATGTGATCGACGTTATAAAAAATAATTTAATGCTGAGTCCCGCGCTCAACCGGCTGTACAGAATTTCTTTGCTATAGCTCAAATCGAAGGAATCTATGCGAGTGTTATTTTGTGTTGCAAACATATTCATGGGGGAACCCCATGGCGTGTTGCAATTAGCGGCCATCGCTAAGCGTGATGGCCATGAAACAAAATTATGCCGCCTGAGCCAAAGAGATTGGGCGAGTGTATTGGAGCGATGGTCGCCGGACGTTATTGCCTATAGTGCAATGTCTCCTGAGATGCCCGCTTTCAGGATCGCTGACGCCCAAGTGCGTGCCTGGGCTCGCGATCGGCGGGTGCTCCGGGTTATGGGGGGAGCGCATCCGACATATTTTCCGGACGTCCTTAATGAACTTGGACTCGATGCTATTTGTGTTGGCGAGGGGGATAGGGCGCTTTCTGAATTAATTCGGCGTTTTGAGCAGCGCGGGCCTCTTTCCGGAATACCCAATATCCTCCGCCGGGGCGAAGATCCGAACGGTATTAGCAGAGAGCTCATAACCAATCTCGATGAACTCCCTTTCATAGACCGCGGACTTTATTATGAAGCTGCGCCGCGCTATCGAATGCTTGCCATGCGTGGCTTCATGACGGGACGTGGCTGTCCTTACAATTGTTCCTATTGTCATAATCACGCCTTTAATGAAATGTTTAGAGGGTGTGGAAAGATCGTTCGAAGGCGAACGGTTGATCATGTGCTTGCCGAGATGAAGGAGGTCCTGACCAAGGCGCCTCATATACGTTTGATCAAGATATCGGATGACACGTTCGCGCATGTGGTCGATGATTGGCTGATTACCTTTTTGACGAGATACAAGCGTGAAATCAATCTTCCGTTTTACTGTTTGATGCGGTCTAACACGCTCTCGAAGGAAATGGCCAGGCTTTTGAAAGAAGCGGGATGTGTTTCCGTCTGTATGGCCGTCGAATCGAGGTTGTCCCGCTCATAGTTGAAAGCCCTTGAGGCGAGACCCTGTTATTGTACACTGCCTTCCCCTTCCTGTCCAATTTCTCGACGGAGAGCTTTGACCAGAACATCCATAGAGGAT
>CAIRTQ010000067.1 GCA_903881545.1 uncultured Elusimicrobia bacterium | reverse complement strand
TCAGCCCAGATGTTCTCTGTGTTTGCAAGTGCGGGGTTTTGATTTTTCGCGACATGTTATCCACCTCAATCAACAGGGGGTTCAGATGGCCGGGTGCAGTTCGGGCAAGTGCCCAAGAACCCACGATCCATGACCTACCATATTCATCATGTGGTGCGCCTCGTCGTAGGTCGTGTGCGTGGTCCACATCTTCCAGATGATCTTCAGCCACCTCTGGCCCAGGCAGCGCAGGGCCTGGGCGTGTTCGTGGCCCTGCCGCTTTTTCTGCTGGTAGTAGCTCTCGGCCCAGGCGCACTCCTTGCGGCTTTCGTCTGACCACAGATGTATTGTATGACGCAGTGTTTTATTACACATGCGGCGCATGCTGACAGAGCAACTCTTGCCGCTGGCGCGCGTCACCGGCGCCGTGCCGGCGAAGCTCTGCAGGGCCTGGGGCGTCTTGAACACCTCGCGGTTGTCGCCGAGCTCGGCCAGCAGCCGCGGGGCCAGCTTTTTGCCCGCGCCCGGCAGCGAGTTGAAGATATTGCTGTCGGGATGGTCGGCAAACAACTTCTCGATCTGCCGGCGGTACTCCGCGATCTGGTTCTCCAGCGTCAACAACTGCTTGGCGAGGGTCACCGCCAGCAGGCTCTTGGCCGCCGTCACCGCCGCGGAGGGGCTGGCGAACTTGTCGGCGCGGGCGAAGATCTCCAGGCGTTTCTCCGCCGTCTCCGGCCGGTAGATCCGGTGCGCGTGCATGAACTTCTGCCACTGGCGTTTGCCCGCCTTGACCAGCGCCTGCGGCGTCGAGAACTGCACGATGAACTCCCAGGCCGCGGCCATGACCCAATCGTCGAAGGCCTCCAGGGCGGCGGGATAGTATTCGCGCAATGCCTCTCGGAGTTGGAGGACCAGCGACGTCCGCAGTTCGATCAGCCCGATCTCGTCGCGGCAGAGCAGCCGCAAGAGCTGGGTCAGCGGATCCTGTGGCAGCAGCGGCCGCCAGGCGTGGCCGTCGCTCCGCAAGGCATCGGCGAAAGCCCAGGCATCCAGCAGGTCATCCTTCACGCCGCTGGGCGCCTTGCGGTCCCGGAAGCGCTCGGCCGCCTTGGGGTTCATGGGGAACACCGTCTGCCCCAGGTCCAGCAGCCGCTCGACGGCGGGTCCGCGGCTGGTTTCGACGGCGACGCCGACCTTGCCCAGGGGCGCCAGCTTGTCCCGCAGTTGAGCCCATCCCTCGGCGGTGTCGGGGAACTCCAGTTTCAGGACCACCTGTCCCTGGCGGTCGACGACGACCACATCATGTTTCTCCGTGGCCCAGTCAAAGCCGGCGAAGTGGTCCAGAGCGGAGAAGGCAACGACAGCGGCGGGCGTATCCATGCGGTTTCCTTTTCTGGACGCGCCGGCCGTCGGCGATGCCCCAAAAAGCCTGTTGCCAGTCGACCTGATACAGGACCCTCGTGGGGATGATGTTCTCTTAGACATCTGAACAGGCGCCTCGTCGCGGCCCGGTGATCTGGGCTTGAGCCTCGCGGGCTCAGGGTTTGGAGACCGTGACCGTGACGGGACATCCGCTTGGGGCCGGGTTGTCCCATGTCGGGTGAGCATACCTTCCTGCCCATGCCCGGCCGGAGAACCCGACAGTTTGTCCACAATTGCCTCTTTCTTTTCGGCCGAGTTATCCACAGCCCCGCTCCGCTGCGCCTGGGAGGGCTGCGCGGGGCTGTGGGTAACGTCGGGGAGCGTATCAGGGTTTGCGTACTCGCATACCCTGGGAATTGGACAACAAGTAACGCCCAGCCCTGAAAGGGCGAAAGAAATCCGCGTCTGTTGACCCTCGACGACTCCTCCGCCCGTTTAGACGAATCCCTGCCTTGACTTCCCGCAGTCGGAGATTATTCTTTTTGCTACACTGCGAAGTCCACCCCGCTCGCGGTGAACATGCGTGGGTGAGGGGTAGGCAAAACAAGACGAGAAATTCGGAAAGGCCCCTTCATGCACGAGGACGATAC
>CAIRTQ010000066.1 GCA_903881545.1 uncultured Elusimicrobia bacterium | reverse complement strand
CCATTACGAGGGCTTCCTCAAGAAGGGGCGCATCCAGCAGCGTTGGTTCAACGTGGGGAGCTAGGATGATCGTCCTGATCATCGGAGTTCCGGGCTCCGGCAAGGGGACCCAGGCGGGCGCTCTGAGCGCCCAGTTCGGCTTTACGCACCTGTCCACTGGCGACATCTTCCGCGCCGAAATGTCCTCCCAATCCCCGCTGGGGCGCAAGGCTGCGGAGTTCGTCAACAACGGCCATCTGGTGCCCGACCCCGTCGTCGTTGAGATGGTGGCCTCGCGGATCCAGGACATCCAGGAGAAGCGCTACCTGCTCGACGGCTTCCCCCGCAACCTGGAGCAGGCCGAGGCCCTTTCCGCGGTTTTGGCCAAGCAGGGCGTCGCGGTGGACCTAGCGCTGTTCTTGAGCGTGAGCCATGCCGAGGCCGTCAAGCGCTTGGGCTCGCGCCTGTGGTGCGGCGCCTGTGGTTCGGTGTTCAACATCCGGAGTCTGCCGCCACAGCTGGCGGGAAAATGCGACAAGTGCGGCAGCGGCCTGATCCAGCGCGGCGACGACGGCGCGGCCACGGTCCAAAAGCGCCTGCTGATTTATGAAGAGATGACGCGCCCGCTCGTCGCCTACTATCGGGCGGGGCAGATCCTGCATGAAATCGACGGCGATCGGCCGCCCGAGGCGGTCTCCGGCAGCCTGGCGGCGATCATCCAGTCGCTTTTGGCGGCGCGCTGAGCGGTTATGTTCTCCACCAAGACCATCGAACTCAAGAGCGTCGCGGAGCTCTCCCTCATGCGGCAGGCGGGCGGCATCCTCGCCGAGACGCTCGCCGTGCTGGCGGCGGCGGTGCGCCCCGGCCTGGCCACTCTGGAGCTCGATCGTTTGGCCGCCGCCGAGTTCGCACGGCGGGGTGCCCAGCCGGCGTTCTTGGGCTACCGGGGATTCCCGGCGTCGGTCTGCGTCTCGCTCAATGACGAGATCATCCACGGCATCCCTTCGGCGCAGCGGATCATCCGGGAAGGCGACCTGGTCAGTCTCGATCTGGGCTGCCTCTATCGGGGTTTCTATTCGGACTCGGCCGTGACCGTGGCCGTGGGCGTCGTCAGCGCCGAGGCGTCCCGTTTGATTGCGGTGACCCGGCAGGCCTTGGCCGACGGCATCGCCGCCATGCGGCCCGGCGGCCGGCTGGGCGATGTGTCACGGGCCATCCAGGAGCGTGTGGAGGCGGCCGGTTTCTCCGTGGTGCGCGAGTTCGTCGGGCACGGCATCGGCCGGGCCCTGCATGAGGACCCGCCCGTGGCCAACTTCGGGCAGGCGCAGACGGGCCCGCGGCTGGTGCCGGGCATGGTCCTAGCCATCGAGCCCATGGTCAACGCCGGGGGTTGGGAGGCGCGGACCCAGCAGGACGGTTGGACCTCCGTGACCAAGGACGGCAGCCTTTCCGCTCATTTTGAACACACCGTGGCCATGACCGCCCAAGGCCCCGAGGTGCTGACGTCCCGCGGGCGGTCCGCAGCGGACAGGAGTTGAAACGGTGAAGGAAGACAAGATCGAGGTGGAGGGCCGTATCCTAGAGGCCCTGCCCAATGCCATGTTCCGCGTGGAGATCGCCGCGGGGAAGGTCGTTCTGGCGCACATCTCGGGGAAGATGCGGATGCATTACATCAAAATCCTCCCCGGCGACAAGGTGCGCGTCGAGCTTTCCCCGTACGACCTCAGCCGCGGCAGAATCGTGTACCGGGAGTAATGATATGAAGGTGAGAGCCAGCGTCAAGCCGATCTGTCAGAAGTGCAGGGTGGTTAAGCGCAACGGAGTGGTGCGCGTGTTGTGCGCCAATCCCAAGCACAAGCAGCGTCAGGGATAAGGAGAAAAAGCCATGGCACGCGTCGCCGGAGTGGATTTGCCGAAGAACAAGAGAATCGATGTCGCCTTGCAGTACATCTACGGGGTAGGCAAAGCGAAGTCCCAAGAGATCCTGGACCGGGTGGGGACGGCGGTTCCGCCCGCGACCCGAGTCAAGGACCTTACCGAGCAGCAGGCCAGCCTTTTGAGCAACCTGATCACCAAGGAGTTCAAGGTGGAGGGCGAGTTGCGGCGCGAGCTTTCCGGCCATCTGCAGCGATTGCAGGAGATCGGCAGCTTCCGCGGCTCCCGCCACCGCCGCAACCTGCCGGTCCGCGGCCAGCGCACGCGCACCAACGCGCGCACCCGCCGCGGGCGCCGCAAGACCATCGGAGTCGGCAAGGCTGTCGAGAGGCCGGCCGCTAAGGCGTAATTCAGTAAAGGAAGGTTTACAACAACATGGCAGAAGAAAAGAAATCTCCGGCCCCCGCGCCGGCTCCCGCGCCGGCCGCGACGCCTTCGGCGGCAGCGGCCCCCGCGGCCCGGCCTCATGCCGGCGCCGCCGGCAAGAAGTCTTGGAAAGGACTGACCTACGCCAAGGTCCACATCCAGTGCTCCTTCAACAACACCATCGTGTCCTTGACCGACGATCGGGGCGACGTGCTGGCCTGGTCTTCGGCGGGAGGCAGCGGCTTCCGGGGCACCAAGAAGGGCACTCCCTTCGCCGCCGGCGTGACCGCCACCAAGATCGCCAAGCGCGCCATGGAGATGGGCATCAAGCAGATCTCGGTCTTCATCAAGGGCCCCGGACCGGGCCGCGAGACCGCGGTGCGCAGCCTCGCCAACGCGGGGCTCATCGTCATCAGCATCAAGGATGTTTCGCCGTTGCCGCATAACGGCTGCCGCCCGCCCAAGGCCAGGAGGGTCTAGAACCATGCGTTACACCGGACCGGTCTGTAAGCTCTGCCGTCGTGAGCAGAACAAGTTGTTCCTCAAGGGTGACAAGTGCCTCGTCAAGTGTACTTTGGAGAAGCGCCCCACCCCGCCGGGCGCGGCCCGGCCGCAGCGCGGCAAGCCCTCGGCCTACGCCATTCGGCTGCGCGAGAAGCAGAAGCTGCGCCGCATGATCTCCATGACGGAGAAGCCTTTCAAGAGGCTGGTGGAGGCGGCCGCCAAGAGCTCGGAGGCTTCCGGGGACCATCTCCTGCGCGCTCTGGAGATGCGCCTCGACAATGTGGTGCGCCGCATGGGCCTGGCCACTTCGCTCAAGCAGGCGCGCCAGCTGGTGCTGCACGGCCACATCCGCGTCGCCGGCCGCCGGGTGAACATCCCGTCCTTCAACGTGCCCACCGGCGGAGTGGTGTCGCCGGACGCGAAGTGCCGGGAGACCGTGGGCGTCAAGCTCAGCCTGGAGACGTCCAAGAAGCTCAACCAGCGCCCGAGCTACATAGAGTTCAATGAAGGCGAACTCTCCGCCAAGATCCTGCGCGCGCCGGAGCGCGCCGAGATGTCGTTCCCGGTCAACGAACAGCTCATCATCGAGCATTATTCCAAGTAGGCGTTTGAGGGGGAAGAGCGATTCATGGCATATAAAGAACTGATTCTGCCGCAGAAGCTGAGCGTCGACGAGAAGACGATGTCGGACGACTACGCTAAATTCATCGCCGAGCCCTATGAGCGCGGCTATGGGCACACCGTCGGCAACGCCTTGCGCCGGGTGCTCCTGTCGAGCCTGGAGGGGGCGGCCGTGACCGCGGTGCGCGTCGAGGGCGCCACTCACGAGTACGCCACGATCGCCGGAGTCAAGGAGGATGTGATGAACATCCTCCTTAACCTCAAGCGGCTCCGGGTCCGGCTCTTTTCCAACGGGCCGGAGACGATCTACCTGACCGCCAATAAGGAAGGCGCGGTGACCGCCGGGACCATCCGCGTCAACGCCAATGTCGAGGTGGTCAATAAGGATTTCGTCATCGCCCATCTGGAAGCCGGCGGCAAGCTCGACATGGAGATTGAGATCTCCAAGGGCCGCGGCTATGTTCCCGCCGAGGAGCTGCGCCAGCAGAACCCCCACTGGCCCGCGGGATTCCTGCCCGTGGACGCTATCTTCTCGCCGGTGGCCAAGGCGCACTACGACGTGGAGAATGCGCGCGTGGGGCAGGTCACCGACTACGACCGGCTCATCCTGGAGATATGGACCGATGGTTCGCTCAATCCGGCGGAGGCGCTCATCCAGTCCTCCAAGCTGCTGCGCCAATCCCTCGACATCTTCATTCCCGAGGAGGCGGCCCCTGCGGCGGGTGAAGGACTGACGGGCGAGGCCGGCGAGGGCGTGGCGGTCGGCGCCGGGCTGGGGGCGGACTCCAAGCTCAAGGACACTCTGGGTCAGACCATTGACATGATCGAGCTGTCCTCGCGCGCCTCCAATTGCCTGAAGGTGGCGCGCATCCGCACCATCGGGGAGTTGGTTTCCAAGAGGGACGAGGAGCTTCTGGCGGTTAAGAACTTCGGCCAGAAGTCGCTCGACGAGATCAAGGACCGCCTGAAGGACATGGGGCTGTCCTTGGGCATGCAGATTAACAACTAAAGGATTCGTTTATGATCAAGACTCTGGGCGGACGCAAGCTGGGCGTGACCAGCACGCATCGCCGGGCCATGCTCCGGAATATGGCGACCAGCCTGTTCCTCCATGAGCGGGTGGAGACCACGATCGCCCGCGCCAAGGAACTGCGGCCTTTCGCGGAGCGGCTTATCACTCATGCCGTGCGCGGCAAGCACTTCATGGTGCGCCGCTACATCCAAGACAAGGTGGTGTACCGCAAGCTCTTCGAGGTGCTGGCTCCCCGCTACGCCAAGCGTCCCGGCGGCTATACGCGAATCATGCACCTGATCCCCCGCGCGGGGGATAATGCCTCCCGCGGCCTCATCGAGCTGATCTCCTAGGACGACTCGGACATGTTCGACTTCCTCTTCAGTCTGTTCTCCAATGACATGGGCATCGATTTGGGGACGGCCAACACCTTGGTCTATGTGAAGAGCCAGGGCATCGTGTTGCGGGAACCCTCGGTGGTCGCCATCGACCGAGAGACCCGGCGGGTGCTGGCCATCGGGTCCGAGGCCAAGAGGATGCTGGGGCGCACGCCTTCCTCCATCATCGCGGTCCGGCCGCTGAAGAACGGCGTCATCGCGGATTTCGAGCTGACGCAGGAGATGATCAAGTATTTCATCCGCAAGGTTCATAACCGGCGCTCCCTGCTGCACCCCCGCATCGTCATCGGCATCCCCTCGGGCATCACCGAGGTGGAGCGCCGTGCCGTGCAGGAGTCTGCGGAGCAGGCCGGGGCGCGAGAGGTTTATCTCATTGAGGAGCCTATGGCGGCGGCCATCGGCGCGGACCTGCCCATCACCGAGCCCCATGGAAACTTCATCGTGGACATCGGCGGCGGCACGACCGAGGCGGCGGTGATCTCCCTGGGCGGCCTGGTGGTGTCGAAGTCCATCGACATTGCCGGCGACGAGATGGATGATGCCGTGATGATGCATTTCCGTCGGAAGTACAACCTGCTCATCGGGGAGACGACCGCTGAGGACGTCAAGATCGAGATCGGCTCGGTGTTCCCGCTGAAGGAGGAGAAGACGAAGGAGGTCAAGGGCCGGGACCAGGCCACCGGCCTGCCCAAGACCGTGTTGATCACTTCAGAAGAGGTGCGCCAGGCTCTCATGGAACCGGTGCAGCTTATCCTGGATGTGATCAAGAATACTTTGGAGGAGACGCCGGCGGAGCTGTCCGCCGATTTGGTTGATAGAGGTATCATGCTGGCGGGCGGAGGCTCGCTGCTGAGAGGTCTGCCCGATTTGATTCGACAGGAGACGGAGTTGCCCGTACATCGCGCCGCCGACCCCCTGATTTGCGTGGCTTTGGGGGCGGGGAAGTTCCTGGAAGAGCTCGACAACATCAAGGACCGGCGCCCGGACTTCGTCACCTCGTATCGCTACCGCGGGCTGTAAGCCCGGCAGCGGCGTCCTCGGCGCAACGGGCGCGGCAAGGCGTGGCCTTGACGCGTTGACCCATGCATCGCGAGACACAGATTTCTAACTATATCCTGGCGGCGTTCTCCGCCCTAGCGTTGATCATGCTGTCCTTGCCGCTTTCTGCCCCAGTCCGGGCCTGCAAGGCCGGCCTGCTCTATCTATTCGAGCCCGCGGCGTTCTCCGGCGCCCAGGGGTTGCAGCGGCTGGCCGACGCGCCGGCCGGGCTCTCCCGGCTGTTGACCGCGGACCTGGAGAATGTGCGGCTGCGGGCCCAACTGCGCCAGGACCTTTGGCGGCTCTCCGAAATGGACGCCTTGCGCGCCCAGAACCAGCGCTTCGCCCGGGCCCTGGGCCTGCGGGCACCGCGTGGCTACGCACCCCTGTGGGGGGAGGTCCTGGAGCGCGACCCCTTGCATCGCTACAGCAGCATCATCGTCGGCCTGGGCGCGGCGCAAGGCGTCGCGCTCAACGCCCCGGTGTTCGGCGAGGAGGAAGGCGCCTTGGTTGCCATTGGCCGCGTCACGGAGGTACGCCAGGAGTCCTGCTTGGTCCTGCTCCTGACCGACGAGTCCTCTTCAGCCGCGGTCTATCTTTCCTCGGCTGCGGTGGAGGGCCTGGCGCAGGGCGGGAAGGGCGGCGGGCCGCGCCTGAGCGTGAACTACCTGGCCCCTGAGGCCGCCTTGGTCAAGGGCGACCTGGTCTTTACCTCTCCTACCAGCGCCACCTTCCCGGGCCATGTCCTGATCGGCAGCGTCGCGGCGATCCAACCGCGGGATCCGGCCTGGAACACACAGTCGGTCGCGGTGCAGCCGGCTGTGGACGCCGCCTCCTTGAGCCAGGTGATGATCCTCCGGCCGGGGCAGGAAGCCGGTCCGCAGTCGCCGGTGCGCGCCGAGGCCCTGCGGCTGGTCCCGCCGCGCCGCGCCGCGGCGCTTCCGCCGGAAGTACGCCCGAGCACGGCCCCCGCGGCGGCGCTTCTGCCGGAAGTGCGCCTGAGCACGGCCCCCGCGGCGGCGGGACAGGCGGTCCCATGAGAGCTCTGCGCGCGGTATTCCTGTTCGCGGCCGCTGCGGTCGCGCAATGGTGGTGGTCGTCGCACCTGGCGCTCTGGGGCTTGGCCCCGCAGCTCCTGCTCGTCCTCACCGTGGCCGTCGCGGCGCGCTCGGGGTCCAACCCGGGGATGGCCTACGGTTTCCTCTGGGGGCTGTTCCTGGACCTGCTGCGGGCGCAGCTCTTCGGCGGCAACGCCTTCACCTTGATGCTGGCCGGCTACGCGGCCGGGACCGTGCGGCGCCAGATCGATCTTTCCGACTTCGTGTCCTTGTGCGCGGTCGTGTTCCTGGCGACCTGGGGCTATTTCCTGTGTTACGGATTGCTGGGCGCGGTCTTTGCCAAGTCCTTCCTCTGGCCGGGGTGGCCCGCCTTCTTGTGTGACCCACTGTACAACTGCCTGCTGGTGCCGCTGGCGGCGCGTATCGCCGCCGGGCCGAGGGGGGGCCGGCCATGAAGCGCGAGGCCGGTTCGCAGGAGCGGCTCAACGCGCTCTGGATGGCAGCCTGCCTGACCGGCGGCCTGTTGGGCCTGAGGCTGGCGCAGCTGCAGATCCTGGAGCGGGCCGGGTATCAGCAGCTTGCGGAGCGCAATCGCACGCAGATCATCTACCAGACCGCCGCGCGCGGCGCCATCTTCGACCGCAACGGCAAGACGGTGGCCGCCAACCAGAGGGCCTTTTCCCTCATTTTCATCCCGACCCAGCGCCAGAAGAACTCCGATCTGGCCTTCCTGTCGCGGCAGCTCGGCCGGGAGCTCAAGCGGGAGCCGGCGGAGCTGCTGGAGACCTTGCAGCAGGCGGTGCACGAGGAGACGGCCCTGAGTTTGGCCGAGAACCTGCCCGTGCAGGTCATGTTCAGGCTCTCCGAGCTCAAGACCATCTATCCCGGCGTGAGCCTCATCGAGGAGTCGCGGCGTTACTATCCTTTGGGCCGCTTCGCCAGCCACTTGCTGGGCTACATGGGGAAGATCGACGCGAAGGCCTGGCGGGCGCTCAAGAACCGGGGCTACCGGGGGGATTCGCGCATCGGCAAGATCGGCCTGGAGGCGGCCTTCGAGCCGCAATTGCGCGGCCGCGACGGCGGCCAGCGCATGGAGGTTGACGCCCAGGGCCGGCTGAAGCGTGCCCTAGAGAGCATGCCCGGCGTCGCCGGCAGCGACCTCCACCTCACCATAGACGCGGAGGTGCAGAAGGCCGCCGACGAGGGCCTGCGCGCTTCCGCGACCAACAAGGGGGCGGTGGTGGCCATCGACCCCCGCGATGGGGCCGTGCTCGCCTTGGCTTCCGCCCCGGGCTTCGATCCCAACGCCCTCATGTCTTCCGACCCGGACGTGGTCAGTCAGGCCGTGGCCCGGCTCGACGAGTTCGACCGCGCCGTCTCCGGCTCCTACGCCCCCGGTTCGACCTTCAAGGTGGTGGTGGGCGCGGCGGGGCTCAACGAGGGCCGGTTCACGGTTCAGGACTCGGTCCATTGCCCGGGCTTTCTGAATTGGGGCAGGGACACCTTCCTGTGCTGGAACCACAAGGGGCATAATGGCGTGAGCTGGTACTCGGGCCTAGCGAACTCCTGCGACGTTTACTTCTACCGCATGGGCCTGCGGACCGGAGGGCTTCTGATCGAGAAGTACGCCCGCATGTTCGGGCTCGGCGCGCCGACCGGCGTGGCGTTGAAGGGCGAGCGGCGGGGCAATCTGTTCGGCCCCAGCGCCCGGCAGCGGGCCGGCCGCCAGTGGTACGACGGCGACACCATCAACCTCTCCATTGGCCAGGGGGAGCTGTTGGTGACGCCGATACAGATGGCGGTGGTGGCTGCGGCTATCGCCAACGGCGGGACCGTGTGGCGGCCGCATTACCTCGACCGCATCGATTATCACGAGGCGCGCCCGGACTACCGGCAGGCGCCGGAGAAGATGGGCCAGGTGACGCTGCGGGATGAAGTCTGGGACGAGCTGCACGGCGCGATGCGGATGGTGGTCTCTTCCGGTACCGGAGTGGCGGCGCGTATCGCGGGCCTGGATGTGGCGGGCAAGACCGGCACGGCGCAGAATTCGTCCGGATCTGACCATGCCTGGTTCATATCGTACGCCGCGCGCCCAGGGGAACCCGCGGCCGTGGCGGTCGCGGTGCTTGTCGAGAACGGCGGGCACGGCGCGTCCGCGGCGGGGCCTATCGCCCGCGCGGTGATGATGGCGGCCTACGGTTTGCAGGACAAGAAGGCGGAGCAACTTTAATAGAGAGGTTTTTCACCATGGCAAACGAAGAGAAAGAATTGATGCAGACGACTCCGGAGCCCGTGGCACCTGCGCCTGCAGCGCAGACGCCTGCGCCACAGGCGCAGGAGGATGCACAGGCCGCCCGGCGTGAGGAGTATCCGCGGGCGGACGCGGCCGTGGCATCTGCGCCTTCGGCGCAGATGATTGCAGCGCAGGCGCTTCTGGCGCAGGAGCAGGAACCGGAGCCGGAAGAATATCAGGCGGCACCTGCGCTTGCAGCGCAGGCCGGAGACGCGGAGGACGCCGGCTCCCAGGACGAATGCGAGGTCGACGAGGGTCCGGCGCCCGCGGCGCCCGTGGCGCCTTCGGCGCCGGCGGCGGCCGGACCGCAGAGGCCTGCACCTGCGCCTGGGGCGCAGGCCCCGCAGCGGCCGGCGCCGCACCATCGCCAGCCGGGCCAAGGGCAGGGGCGTAACGACGGGCGTGGCCGTAACCGTCGCGGCCGGGGCGGCGAGGCCGCGCGCGGCGATGTTGCGCGTAGCGATGCCGCACGTGGTGAGCGCGAGCCGCGGCGCGAGCGCGATCGGGACCGCGACCGCCGGGGCGGCGAGGGCCATCGCAGCGGGGCCGAGCGCGAGTTCCGCAGCGACCGCCACGCATCGCCCGTCGCGGTCAAGCGCGAGATAATGGCCAACACCAGTTTCGAAGAGACGCGCATCGCCATCGTCGATGACGGCCGGCTGGCCGAGCTCCTTTGGGAGCGCCGCGGCAGCCAGTACATCGTGGGCAACATCTACAAGGGCGAAGTCGAGAATGTCCTGCCCGGCATCTCCTCGGCCTTCGTCAACATCGGCTTCGAAAAGAACGCCTACCTCTACATCTCCGACGTCCTGGGCGAGAAGGGCGCCGCCATCGACGCCACGCTCAAGAAGGGGCAGAACATCATGATCCAGGTGGCCAAGGAGGCCATCGGCACCAAGGGCATGAAGGTGACCATGGACATCTCCTTGCCCGGCCGCTACCTGGTCTTCACGCCTCTGCAGGGCTATGTCGGCATCTCCAAGCAGATCGGCGACGCGGCCGAGCGCACCCGGCTGGCCGGGATCGTGGACCGGCTGGTGGCCGAATACCTGGGCGGCAAGGGCCTGGTCGTGCGCACCGAGGCCGAAGGGGCCTCGGAGGCCGACCTGGAGCGCGAGGTCAAATACCTCCTGCAGACCTGGAACCAGATCCAGAAGAAGTTCGAGGAAACCCCGGCGCCCGCACTGCTGCACAAGGATCTGGACCTCGCCCTGCAGGTGGCGCGGGACTTGCTCTCCGACCAGGTCTATGTCTACCTGCTGGACAACGCGGAGCAGTACCGCGGCGTGCTGGAGTTCGTGGAGGCCATCTCCCCGGAGCTCAAGGACCGCGTGCGCCTTTACGACGCCAAGACCCCGCTGTTCCAGGCCTTCCATCTGGAGGGCGACATCGAGGATATGCGGCGCACCAAGGTGGCCTTGCCCAACGGCGGCTCCATCATCATCCAGGAGGCCGAGTCACTCTGCGCCATCGACGTCAACACCGGCCGCTTCACCGGCTCCAAGTCGCAGGAGGAGACCGTCACCCAGACCAACATCGAGGCCGCTCTGGAGGTCGCCCACCAGCTGCGCCTGCGCAACATCGGCGGCATCATCGTGGTCGATTTCATCGACATGCGCAAAGCCTCCAACCGGCAGAAGGTCATGGAAGCCTTCACTCGTTCCTGCCGGGGCGACCGGGCCAAGATCCGCATCCTGCCCATCACCCGCCTGGGCCTCGTCGAGCTGACCCGCGAGCGCAAGCGGGAGTCCACGGTGAGCCTCATCACCGAGGAATGTCAGCAGTGCAAGGGCTGCGGCCGGGTGCTCTCCAGCGAGACCCTGCGCATCCGCATCCAGAGGGAGATCCTGCGGATGACGGGCGGCCGCCCCGGCGGCAACCTGCGCCTCCTGCTGCATCCCGCCCTGTCGGACATCTTCCGGGCCCAGCAGGTGTTCATCGAAAAAAATGTGGGCCGCTCGGTCAAGATACAGAGCGAGCCTTCGCTGCCTTGGGAGGAGTACCGCATCGTCCTAGAATGAACAAAGCCCTCTTCTTGTCGTTGGCCTTGGCGGTTCTGGCCCCTGCGGCGGCGGGAGGCGAGGAGATCCAGGTGGTGGTCTCCGGACGCTCCCACGACTCGCTGGCGGCTTATCGCTCCGACGGCCGGACCTTCGTCAGCGCCAAGCAGGCGGGGGAGCTCTACGGCGGCCAGGCCTACTGGTATCCCATCTCCGGGCGGGTGCAGCTGAGCTTCCGGGGGCGGCTGCTACAGCTGGTGATCGGTTCGGGCGAGGCCCTGCTGGCTGGGCGCAAGGCGGCGCTGGAAGCGCCGCCCGTGCTGCGCTCCGCCGAGGCCTTTGTCCCGCTGTCTTTCTTCCTGGGGGCCGAATTCACGGCCTTCTCGGGGATGGAGAGCCGGTTCGATGAGGGCAACATGCTGCTCACCGTGGAGCGGCGCGGCAACCTCGGGTCCGTGCATTGGTTCTCCTATCAGGAATTCACGCGGGTCGTCCTGGAGCTCAAGAAGCCCCTGGGGCATGCCGCGGCGGCGCGGGGCGTGCAGGCCGTGGATCTTAGCCTGCCTTTCGGCGTCATCGATGCGCCGGAGCAGGCCGTGGTGGGCGATGGCTTGGTGCAGAGCTACACCCTGAGCCAGGACGCCAGGGGGGCTCACCTCAGCGTGCGCTTCGCCCGGCCGGGGCTCGGGTGGCGGGTGCGGGAGTTCTCCGAGCCGCGCCGTCTGGCCGTGGAGATTTTGGCTGGGGCAGGGGACAGGGTTGCGGCCGTGCCTGCGCCGCTGGCGCTTGCGCCAGCGGCACCTGCACTGCCTGCTGCGCAGGCGGTGCAGGCCCCGCCTCCACCGACTTCGGAAGCGTCGGTTCCGCAGCGGCGCCGCATCGTCATCGACGCGGGGCACGGCGGCAAGGATCCCGGGGCCTTGGGCGGCCGCCGCGCGCGGGAGAAGGACCTCAACCTGACCGCGGCGCTGGAGTTGGCCCAGGTCCTGCGCGAGGAGAAGACCTTTGACGTGATCCTGACCCGCGGCGACGATACCTTCGTGCCCCTGGCAGAGCGCTCCCGGATGGCCAACGACGCGCGCGCCGATATCTTCGTGTCCCTGCACTGCAACGCCAACCGCAACCGCAAGGAGCACGGCTTCGAGGTCTATTCCGTATCGGAGAACGCCACTGATCCGGAGGCCGCGCGCCTAGCCGAGGCCGAGAACGCCTCCCTGGAGCTGGAGGGAAAGTCCCCGGCGGACGAGGAGGCGGCCCTCATCCTGCGGGCCATGTCCAAGACCGAGAACATCAATGCCTCGGCGGAATTGGCCGCCTTGGTCTCCCGCGATCTGGGCAAGCGCGTGGACCTGACCCCCCGCGGGGTCAAGCAGGCGGCCTTCTATGTTTTGCGCGGCACGGACGCGCCCGCGATCCTGGTGGAGATGGGCTTCGTGACCAACCGCCGCGACCAGGCCAAGCTGGGCACTCAGGCCTACCGCCGCCGCTTGCTGGACGGCGTCTACGCGGGGCTCCTGGATTACGCCAAGCGCCAGGGCTGGCTGGACCCAGCCCAGAGCCGGAGCAAGGGATGAAGGCCAACGCTCCCATCGGCATCTTCGACTCCGGCATCGGAGGCTTGACCGTGCTCAAGGCGGTCATCCGCCGCATGCCCGAGGAGGACGTGATCTATTTCGGCGACACGGCGCATGTGCCCTACGGTTCCAAGTCCGGCGCCACGGTGACGCGCTATTCCCTGGAGGTGGCGCGCTTTCTGGCCGCGCGCGGGGTCAAGGCTTTGGTGGTGGCCTGCAATACCTCCTCGGCCCTCGCCCTGGACGCGGTGGCGCGCGCCATCGACGTGCCGGTGCTGGGCGTGATCCTGCCGGGGGCCAATGCCGCCGCCGCCGCCACGCGCAACGGCCATGTGGGCATCATCGGCACCGAAGCCACGATCGCTTCGGGCGCCTACGCCGCGGCCCTGCGGGCGCGGCGGCCGGGAGTGCGGGTGGAGTCCTTGGCCTGCCCCCTGTTCGTGCCCTTGGTGGAAGAGGGCTGGTGGGGCCATCCCGCGACCTTGCTGGCGGCGCGCCACTATCTGGCGGGCTTGCGGCGCACGGACATAGACACTTTGATTTTGGGTTGCACGCACTATCCTCTGCTCAAGGGGGTGGTGCGCCGGGTCATGGGCCCCTCGGTGCGGCTCATCGATTCCGCCGACGCGGTGGCCCGGGAGACTGAGAGCCTGTTGGAAAACCTGGAACTGCGCCGTCGGCAGGGCCGGGGCCGGCAGAAATTCTTTGTCTCGGACGATCCCAAGCGTTTCAGTCGGCTGGCGCGGCGCCTTTTGGGCCTGCGGTCCGGAACGGCGGAGCTGCACGCGTTCGATTGAGCATGCTGGGCATTCAGAGCTTTTGTAGGTCTGTCGGTAAGGAGAGGTAGGTATGATGAACGAAGAGCGGTCGGGCGGACAAGGCGGTAACCAGGGCGGCGACCAAGGAGCCAACCAGGGCGGCAACCAGGGTGGCGGCCAAGGTGGCAGCCAGGGCAGTAACCAGGGCGGTGGCCAGGGTGGCGACCAAGGCGGCCAGGGTGGTCGTCAGGGTGGACACCATGGCGGCCAAGGTGGCCACGGTGGTGGACGGCATGTCCGGTACCGCGACCGCAGGCGCCGCTTCGACAACCGGCAGCAGCAGCAGCAGCGGCGGCCCCAGGAGAACAACGGCAATCAGGGTAATGTCGCGCCCCGCGCGCCGTCCGGTCCTCAGCGCACCGCCGACGAAGTCGCTTTCATGGCGAAGACTCCGGTGGATCCGCACCAGTGGATCTGCCTGGAGAAGGGCTCGACCGACCCGTCCATGCGCGCCCTCGACCTGCTCAGCCCGATCGGCAAGGGCACGCGGGGCCTGATCGTCTCGCCGCCCAAGGCCGGCAAGACGACCTTCCTCAAGCAGATCTCCAACGCGGTCTACGGCGTGGAGCCGGCGATCAAGCAGTTCTGCCTGCTCGTCGACGAGCGGCCGGAGGAGGTGACGGACTTCAAGCGCAGCGTGCCGGCCGAGGTCTGGGCCTCGTCGAGCGACCAGTCCTACGAGCGGCACCGGGAGGTGGCCGAGGGCCTGATGCGCGCGGCCATTTCGGCGGCGGCGCAGGGCGCCGATGTGCTGATCCTGCTGGACTCGCTCACGCGCCTGGCACGGGTGCACAACCAGTTCGCGGTGGGCAACCGGACCATGAGCGGCGGCCTGGACTCGCGGGCCATGGAGATCCCGCGTCGTTTCTTCGGCGCGGCGCGCAAGCTGGAGGAGGGGGGGTCTTTGACCATCATCGCCTCCATCCTGGTAGATACTGGCAGCCGCATGGACGACATCATCTTCCAGGAGTTCAAGGGCACTGGCAACATGGAGCTGGTGCTGTTCCGCTCCGCGGCCGAGGCGCGCATCTTCCCGGCGCTCAAGATTCGTGACACGGGCACCCGCAAGGAGGAGAAGCTCCTGCCGCCGGATATCTTGGAGGGGGTCTTCAAACTGCGCCGGCACCTGGCGCCTTTGGGCGAGATGGACGCGACCAAGGCGATGCACGAACTGCTCATGACCTATAAGACCAACAAGGCCCTGCTGGCCTCGCTCAAATGAAGACGGCCATCCAGACTTCCGGAGCGCCGCAGGCTATCGGGCCATATTCCCAGGCCATCCGGGCCGGGAACTTGGTCTTCGTCTCGGGGCAACTGCCCTTGGACCCGGCGGGCAAGGCCATGCCGGAGGGCGTGGCTTTGCAGACCGAGGCTTGCCTGAGGAATGTGGCGGCGATTTTGGCCGCGGCGGGCTTGGGCATGAAGGACGTGGTGAAGACCACGGTTTTCATGACGGACCTGGGGCAGTTCGCGGTCATGAACGAGGTCTACGCGAAATCCTTCCCGACTCCGTGTCCGGCCCGGGCGACGGTGCAGGCCGCGGCTCTGCCGCGGGGCGCGGCGGTGGAGATTGAGGCGGTGGCGGTGGTTGGGGAGTAGGGGAACCTTTTTTAATTGCCGTCGTGCCGTTTTCCTAGCTCGGCCTCAAGTTCTTCGATTGACGGCAGACTTTCTTGCAGGCGTTTGGGCAGGGATTCGGCCAGGCGTGTTCGCCATTGCGCCACGCCGATCGGCTTGCGCAAGTCGCGCAGGGCATACTCCACCGTGAGTCTGTCCTTCTCCTTGCATAGGAGCAGACCGATCGTGGGCTGGTCGTCCGGGTGACGGAGCAGGTCATCCACGGCGGAGAGATACAGGTTCATCTGCCCGACAAAAGCGGCATCGAACGAGGCCGCCTTGAGTTCGACCACCACGTAACGCCTCAGCTTGACATGATAGAACAGTAAGTCGAGATAATAATCGCGGGCGCCCACTTCCAGATGCACCTGGCGGCCCATGAATGCAAAGCCCGCCCCGAGTTCAAGCAGGAAATGCTGGATGTGATCCACCAGCGCTTGTTCGACCTCGCGTTCCCGGCGCGGGTCCGCCGTTCCCAGGAAGTCGAAAAGATAAGGGTCCTTAAACACCTGCGCCGCCATGTCGGATGCGGCCGACGGCAGGACGGTGGGGAAATTCGTGACGGCCTTGCCCTGCCGCTCGTGCGCCCGATTCTCGATTTGAAGGCATAAGATCGGCTGGGACCACCCGTTTTGGACGGCTTGTTGCGCGTACCATAGGCGGGTTTCGGGATGTCCCAGCCGTTCCAGCAGGGCGATATTTTGCCGCCAAGGGATTTGTGCAACGACCCGTTGCACGATTCCCCGCTGCGGCCAGGCGGTGGCGAAAGCGCGCATGTACTTGAGGTTTCGGGGCGAGCGGCCGCGCATGTCGGGAAAGGTTTTTCGGAGGTCAGCTGAGAGGCGGTCTATAACGCGCGCGCCCCAGCCTTTGCGAGCCTGGCGCTCAAGGATAGTCCGTCCGATGTCCCAGTAGAGCATAGCCATCGCGGTATTGGCGGCCATGACCGTGCGCAGGCGCTCTTGCTGGATGCGCTGCTTGAGATCCCGCAATATCCCGGCATAGCCCGAAGGTAATCGGGAACGCGTCGGTGGCGTCGGGAACATCGCCTCGTCGCGGGTTCGCCCCAGGGCATGACGATCATCTCGGATGTTCCTGCGCATATGAGCCTTCTATGCTTTACGATTGAGGCCGCAAATAGTTCTATGTGTTTTGAAATGTCAACGGAGTAACATGCTTGTTGTTTAGCTATCAGTATTGCGATGGATTAACTATATTTACGACTATATCTAGATAAATGACTGGGAAATTCCGTCTCCCTGACGCTGCCCGGCACCCGATCCTGATCTACATCGTCAAGTGCGTCGCCGGCGTCTCCATCGGCTACGGCTTGAAGCCCGTCTTCCCCCAGCACCAGCTCATCTGGGCGATGATATCCACGGTCCTTGTGATATCGCCCGAGTCCGGATACTCAGCCAGCTTGGCCGTCACCCGCATCAAGGCCAACATCATCGGCTCCTTCTTTGGCCTGCTCGTCTTTTTTGTCCTCCCTCCGGGCCTGGCCGCCATCTGTGCGGGCATCGTCCTGACCATCCTGGCCTGCTCGGCACTGGGAATGCCTCACACGACGCGTACGGCCCTGGCGGCCTTGATCATCGTGACCATCTCGGAAGGCCGCACCCGCGACTGGCACATCGCCATCGAGCGCATGGGATGCGTCATGGCCGGCTGCCTCATCGCCATGGGGATTTCTTTTCTCTTCGACCGATATTGGGAGCGCAGCGGGACGTTCCCGGCCAAGCCCCGGAATCCAGCGCCGAGCCTTGAGCACGGCGGCGAGTAGCCGCTACATCGAGAACTTGTAGAAGGAAGCCGGCATCAGGCGCATCAGCCAGCTCAGGCGGTTGGAAAGCACCAGGACACCTACCACGATCAGCAGAGTCCCGGCCCCGATCTCGCCCCAGCGGATGAACTTCTTGTAGCGCGCGAAGAAGCGCAGGAAAGCGCTTAACCCCAAGCCGGTCAGGATGAAGGGCACGCCTAGGCCCAGGGAATAGATGAACAGGAGCGCCACGCCTTGCGCCACGCTCTGCTGGGTCGCGGCCAAAGCTAATATCGCGGCCAGGATCGGCCCGATGCACGGCGTCCAGCCGAAAGCGAAAGCCAGGCCCATCAAGAACGAGCCTGCCAGCCCCGGCGCCACGCGCGAGGAGTCGGCGCGCTTCGTGTAGTAAAGCCATTTGATCGGGACCAATCCTGTCGTGTGCAGGCCCAGCACGATGATGAGCGCGCCCGCGACCTTGCCCAGCAAGGACAAGTGCGCGGCCAGAAGCTGGCCGATGAAGGACGCCGAGGCGCCCAGGGCCGTGAACACCACGGAGAAGCCCAGCACGAAGAACAGCGCCGCCAGGGCAGTTCGGCGCGTGGTGGCCGCGCCGGAGGATATCTCCTCCAGGGACAGTCCGGACATGAACGAGATGTAGCCCGGCACCAAAGGAAGCACGCAGGGCGAAAGGAAGGATGCCAGGCCGGCTAAGAAGGCTGCCCCGATGGTCACTGAATGCATGGTGCTCTCCGCTAGAAGCGGTTGAGGCGGAAGCGGTGGAGGTTGAGGTCCGATTTGCCGCCCACCATGAGCTGGGCCATGGACTGGCCCAGCAGCGGCGCGAACTTGAAGCCGTGGCCCGAGAATCCCGCCATGACGAATCCGTTGGCCGTCCCGGTCAGGCGGTCCACGATGAAATCTTCGTCCTTGGTGCTGGTGTAGTAGGAGACGTGCCCTTCGGACTCGGTGAAGTTCGCCAGTTCCGGGATGAAGCGCTTCAGGAAGGCGCGCACTTTGCGCTCGAACTGGGGCGTGATCTCCCGCTCCGCCGCGTCGCCCGGCTTGGCCGTCGGGCCTTTGCGCGACTCCGCGATCTTCATGAAGCCGTGGATGTGCATGGGGAAACCGTAGAAGCCCTGGCTGGGGACGAAGAACGGCGGGAAGTGCTCCGGCCGGTAGCGGCCGCGGTTGTAGGGCGGCCGGATGTAGATCTGCTGCTGGAGGGTCACCTTGAGCGGCAGGCGGTAGGCCTTGAGCAGCTCCGGCGTCCAGGCGCCCGGGGCGAAGAGATAGCTGTCCGCGGTCCAGGCGCGCCCGGCCGCGTCCTTGAGGCCCTTGATGGCGCCCTTGTCCTTGACCACCGAGACGATGCGCGTGTGCGGCCGCACCTTGACGCCCCGGCGTTGGGCCAAGCCCAGGATGGCGGAAACCGCGCGGATGGCCCAGAGCATGCCGCCTTCCTTGTGCAGCAGGCCGAAGCGGAAGGCGCGCGAGTTCATCATGGGGAAGCGGGCGCGGATGTCTTCCTTGCTCAGGGTGGCGCAGGGGATCTCGAGATCTTTGAGGACCCTGGCGCAGTGCTCCTCGTAGCCATGGGCCTGCACGGCCAGGTCCAGGAATCCATTCTGCTGAAAAAATTGGTCCGAGCTCTGCTCGCAGAGCTCCCGCCACAGGGGCAGGCTCTTGAGCGCCATCGAGCTGTAGAAGGCGTCCTTGCCGTAGCTCAAGCGGAAGGTGCGCAGCTGGTCGCCCGAGGCCGACTGCCGGTTGGGGATCTCGCTCTGGTCGAGCACGGTGACCTGCCGGCCCAGGCGCGTGAGCGCCAAAGCCGCGCTCGCCCCCATGACTCCTCCGCCCACGACGATGACGCTTTCGTTCATTTTGAAAATTTCGCCTCTATGCTGTGGAGTACCCGTTCCAGGCCGTCCCGGGCGCTGACCGCCAGCCAGCGTCCGCCCTCGGCGCGGGCTCGCCGGCCCAGCTCGCCGTCCGCAGTCACCACCGTCACGCCGCCCTCATGGCCGAAGGCCCGGGCGCGGATGCGGTCCAGGATGAGCGTGTCGGCCGGCTCTTCCCAGGAGAATCGGATGCGCAGGTTCTCCGGCAGCCGCACCGGCCGCTGCCAGCCCCGCCCCTCGCCGTCGAAGAACAGTTCGATCTGCACGCTCCCGGTCAGGGACTGACAGAGGGCGGCGAAGGACTCCACCAAGGTGACGCAGTCGCTCTCCTCCTGCTCACGGAATTCCGGTCCCCCGTAGCCCCAGAACTGGCGGACCAAGTTGGTCCCGTCCACGCAGTAAAGAAACACCTGATGAGATTTTAGCAAATATGAGTCCTGTATCCCTTGGCCGCCTTTCGGCCCTTGACAATATTTCCCGTCATTCTTACACTAAACCAAGGAATCCAGAGAGAGCAGCCATGAACCTCCGCGCGGTCCTCGCGGCCGTATTTTTTTCTGTCCGCCCCGGCCTTTTGGCCGCGGCCGAGCCTGCGGCCAAAGCCAACGACCAGCCGGCCGCTTTGAACCGCGCCGCCGACTCCCATGTCACGGTCCAGTCCCTCCGGTCCATGCTCAAGGCCCTGCCCGCCAGCGCGGTCCGCAATCAGATCCTCCCCGTGCTGGAGCGCATCGACGGTGGCGCCGCGGCCCTGCCCAAGGACCAGCGCGAGGCCTTTGTCAGGCGGAGCCTGCCCGAGCTGACCTCTTTGGCCGCCGGCCTCACCCTCGATTCCACGCCCAAGGCGGTGCTCAAGCAGATCCAGAACGCCGCCGCCTACATGAACAACCGCGCCAACCGCTGGGAGGACAGCCGGCGCCTCGCTGAAAGCGTGCTGGCCTACGACCCCAAGAATTGCGACGCCCTCATCAATCGCTCCAACGCCAACTACGGCCTCCAGAATTTCCAGAGCGCTTACGCCGACGCCGACCTGGCGGCCCACCTCGACCCCGACAACCCGGACGCCTACACGGCCCGGGCCCTGGCCACCTACCGGATGGGCCAGTACCTCGACGCGCTGGAGGACGCCCGCCGCGCCCTGGCCTTGAATGCCAACGACCGCACCGCCTATGCGCTCATGCGCCTGGCCGAGGGCCGCGTGCCGCCCGTCACCATCCGCGACGTGAAGACCCGCTTGGAAGTCGAGGTCCAGCGCGAGTACCACGGGATGGTGACCCAGATCAACCAGGTGGAGAACAAAAGCCAGGAAGTGCCGCCGGCGCCGCAGGCGCCCGCGGTCGAACATCTGCTGCGTTCCGCGGCCGACAAGATCGCGCTCAAGGACTATTTCGGCGCCATCGCGGCCGCGGACAAGGCCCTGGCCGCCGATCCCAACAACACCTCGGCCTTCTATTACCGCGCCGCGGCCTACAACCTCATCGGCCAGTACGACTCGGCGATCAGCAATGCCAGCCAAGCGCTGTCCCTCAACCCGACCGAGACCGCGGCCCGCGACGCGCGCTCCTTCGCCTACAACCGCCTGGGCCGCTTCAACGACGCCTTGGCCGACGCCAACCACTCCTTGGAGATCAATCCCAAGAACCCCTACGCCTTCGCCAACCGGGGCTTCGCCCACGAGAAGATGGGGGACCTGGAGTCCATGCTGACGGACCTCAAGAAGGCCGCGGAGCTCAACCCCCAGTTCGAGCCGGTCTATCATGACGCGGCTGCGGCCTACGGCATCGAGCTTTCCCCGGCCGCGTCCCAGGCCGCGGCATCTGGGGCGCAAGCGCCCCAGGCCCCTCAGCCGTCTCGGCGGCGGCAGTTCCTCTTCATTCTGGCGAGCTCCCTGGCGGGCGGCCTGCTCATCGCGGCGGGCTTCATGCACCTCTTCAGCGAGCGCTGGTCGCGGCCAGCCGGCCCCGTGGCGGCCCCCTTAGGCGCCGGGGCTCCCGCGGGGTCCAAGCCCAAGGCCGGCTTCTCCATCACGGACGCCTATGTCATGGGCCAGACCTTGGGCCAGGGCGGCATGGGCGTCGTCTACGAGGCCATGGACAAGGCCTTGGGCCGCAAGGTCGCCATCAAGATGCTGCTCGACGACTACACGGTCGACCCCAAGGCCAAAGCCCAGTTCCTCGAAGAGGCGCGCACCGTGGCGGCCCTGCACCACCCCAACATCGTGGACATCCACTCCGTGCTTTCGGACGACTACGGGCTTTACCTGGTCTTCGAGTTCATCGCGGGCCGCACCCTGGACGAGCTCATCTCCGAGAAGGGCCGCCTGCCCTTGGCCGAGGCCAAGGCCATCATGCGGCCGGTCTGCGCCGCGCTGGAGTTCGCCCACCAGCGCCATGTGGTGCACCGTGACCTCAAGCCCGCCAACATCATGATCACCGAGCAGGGCGTAGTCAAGGTGATGGACTTCGGCATCTCCCGTCGCGTCCGCGATTCTCAGCCGGCGCCCGCCGGCGGCCCCCGGGGCTACGATGTCACCAACTCCGTGACGGGCACGCCCTACTACATGGCCCCCGAGCAGGAGTACGGCATGGTGCGGCCGGAGTCGGACATCTACTCCCTGGGGACTTGCCTTTATGAGATGGTGACGGGGCGCCGGCCTTATGCGCCGCCGGCCAGCCAGGCCGAGAAGCTGGCCTGCCGCTACCCCAAGCCGTCGGTGCTGGAGGCGTCCTTGCCGCGCTCTTTCGACATGCTTATCGACGGGGCCCTGCACCCGGACCCGGAGAAGCGCATCCGCGGCGCGGCGGATTTCTGGAACCGGCTCGACGCGGTGCGGGAGAGCGAGTCCGACATCGGGCCGTCCTGACGCCCGCCCTAGCCTTCAACCGTAAGGATACCACCAGGGCTTGGCCTTCTGCTCGAAGTCCCAGTGTACGTGCTTGGCCTGCTGGAACTCGCGCAGGCCCTCCTCGCCCAGCTCGCGCGAGCCGCCGCTGGCCTTGAACCCGCCGAAGGGGCCCGCGTCGTTGTCCGTCAGCGGGTCGTTGACCCAGATGGTCCCGGCCTGTACGCCTTCGAAGAAGCGCTTGACCGTCTGAGCGTCGCGCGTGTAAAGGTTGGCGCCCAGCCCGTAAGGCGAGTCGTTGACCAGGCGCAGTGCCTCGTCGAAATCTTCGTAGGCCATGACCGGGCAGACCGGGCCGAAGGTCTCCTCGCGCATGACCTTCATGCCGTGGTCCACGCCCGCGAGCACGGTGGGCTCGTAGAAGAAGCCGCGCTTGAGTCCTTTAGGCCGCTTGCCGCCGCACACGAGCCGGGCGCCCCGGCGCAAGGCGTCGGCCACATGCTCCTCGACCTTCCGGCGGACCTCGGCCCCGATCAAAGGGCCCACGTCGGTCTTCGGCCGCAGGCCGTCGCCGACGACCAGGCTTTCCGTGAAGGCCTTGAGCCTTTCCAAAAATTCCGCGTAGATGCTGGAGTGGACATAGACTCGCTCGGTCGAGGTGCAGACCTGGCCGGCGTTGAGGAACGCCGCCCAGGCCACGGCCTTGGCCGCCACGCCCAGGTCCGAGTCGGCACAGACCACGAAGGCGTCCTTGCCGCCCAGCTCCAGGTGGGCCTTCTTGACGGTGCGGGCGCAGATTTCCGCGATGTGCCTGCCGACCTCCAGGGAGCCGGTGAAGGCGATGAGGTCCGTGCCCGGGTGGCGGATGAGGGCCTCGCCCGTGAGCCGGCCCGCGCCGGTGACGATCTCGACGACGCCTAGCGGCAGGCCGGAGTAGATGGCCCGGCAGGCGACGGTGGACAGGGGCGTCTGCTGGGGGGGCTTCAAGACCACGGTGTTGCCCGCCGCCAGGGCGGGGGCTATCTTCCAGGCCGCCAGGAGGATGGGGTAGTTCCAGGGCACGATGGCGCCGACTACGCCATAGGGCTCGTGCAGGATGAAGGCCAATTGGCTGGGCTCGATGGAGGGGATGACGCGGCCGCGCTGTTGGCGGCATATCCCGGCGTAATAGTCGAAGCAGGAGGCGGACCAGTCCATTTCGTCGCGGTTCTCACGCAGGGGCTTGCCGCCCTCGCGGGTCAGTATTCGAGCGAGCTTTTCCGCGTGGTCCCGGAGGCCTTGCGCCACGTCGTGCAGGAGCCGGGCCTTTTCGTGCGCCGGGGTGGCGCGCCAGAGGGGGAAGGCCGCGCGGGCCCGCGCCACCGCGGCGGAGACTTCCTGGGGGGATTGGTTGGGGACCTCGCCCACGATCTCCTCGGTGGCGGGGTTGCGGACCGCGATCTTCTGCGCTTTCATAGGGGCCTCCTCTGCCGCGGCATAAGTCCTAGGCCGGTCTGGGCCTTTAAGCCCTGGCCCCGGGTCGGCCGCTCTCCTATCATAGTCAATATGAACGGGAACAATCTCGCGGCAAAAGTCTTCCTGGCCGGCGCCGTGGCCGTGCTGGCGCTGGGCGTGGTGCTTGCCCGCCGCGACGGCATGCCCGTTCTGAAGGCTTCCGAATCCGTGGTCCGTCCCATCGGCTCCGTCGATGCCGGCCTGCGCGACGCGGTCGCCTCTCCCGCCCTGTCTTTGGCCGGGGCCTCCGGCTGGCTGCAGGCCGTGGCCGGAGCCGCGGCCATGAGCCGCGGCGCCCAGCCGATCGTGGATATGCCCGTGCAGCCCACCTCGGGCCGGGCCGCTTTCACCGGAGGCCGCGTCATCGTCGACGGCCTCACGCCCGGCATCTAGCCCGGCAACCCCTGCCAGCCGCAAGTCCGCCCCTGGTTCTTCTGCTTTAGGTAGTCCAGCAGGGGCTGGAAGTAGTCCATCATGGGCTTGCTGGACAGGTCCGAGCCGGTCTTCTCGCGCAGCAGGCGGCGCCAGTCTTCCGTGGCCCCCTTGGAGAGCAGGCTCTTGAGGAAGTCGCCCACCTCCTTGCGGCCGTAGTAGTTGCAGCTGCGCGGGTCCTGATGCAGGACCTGGCGGCAGATGTGGTCGTGGAGCTGGTACTTGAAGACCGTGCCGATGGCGTAGGTGTTGTAGTAGGCCGGGTTGTCGTTGACGTGGGTTTTGGAGCAGGCGTCGCACGACGCCTCGCCTCGCGGCGCGGGCGGCTCGATGCCCTGGTACTGCCGGGCGTAACGCCACCAGCGCGCGTTCCACTGGTCGGCCGGCAGGTCCGCGGCGTAGATGTCGCGCTCCCAGTGGGTCATGGTCCCGGCCGCGAAGGGCAGGAACACGATGGAGTCCATGGCTTCGGCGAGCAGCCAGGCCATCTCGTCGATCTTCTCGCCGGCCGGCAGTATGCCCGTCTGCTTCAGGTAGGGCGCTTGGTTGGCCGCGATGACGATCATGTCGCCGAAGCCCTCGTGGAAGGCGCGCATGGCGCCGTCGCGCAGGAGGATGGGCACCTCGGGCCGGGCGTAGGATAAGAAGTAGAAGATGTGGCCCAGCTCGTGGTGCGCGGTGCCCCACCATTGGGCGTTGGGCTCCACGGACTGCAGGGAGCGTACGTTCTGGTCGAGGTCCACGTGCCAGGCCGAGGCGTGCGTGTTCTTCTTGCGCCCGCCCGGCGCCGCGGGGTAGAGGTCGGAGTTCTTCCAGAAATTCTGGGGCAGGGGGTCGAAGCCCGTGGAGGTGTAGAAGGACTCGGCCTTCTTGACGATCCATTCGGGCGAGCGGCCCTTGAAGTAGGGGTCGAGGTCCACGCCGGGCACGAGCCCCGGCCATTCCTGGGCCCAGCGGTTGCCCAGCCAATGCGCGGGGATGGGGCCCTGGGGCACGGGCTGGTGGTAGCGCTGGGCCAGCTCGTATTTGGCGTAGCAGTGGATCTGCTCGTAGAGGGGCTGGATGTCCTTGAGCACGCCTTCGAGCATGGCCATCATCTCGGGCGTGCTCATCTCGTACCAGGCGACCTGGAGGTCGAAGTAGGAGCGGTAGTCGAAATGGCGGGCCACCTCGTTGCGCAGGCCGCGCAGGTCGACGAGGCCGGGCTTGAGGGCCGCGCCGATCTCCTTGGAGGCCAGCCAGTACTTGAGATGCTCGGCCGCGTCGGTGGCGGTGGAGGCGAGGATGTCGTCGATCTCGTTGGCGGTGGTGGGCTGGGAGCAGGTCTTGCCGTCCGGGGCGCGCTGGGCGCAGAAGGGGAAGGTGTCCATGGCGGAGGATTGCTTGCTTTCGGCTTCCACGCGCCGGGACGCGATCTCGGGGATGTCCTGGGGGTTCTCCGCCGCCATCCACCAGATGCGCTGGAGCTCGCGCACGGTCTGCGGGGGGAGTTCGGCCTTGTGCTTGAGGAATTCGCGGGCCTGGGCGATGACATAGGTGCTGCCGGTGAGGTTGGCCAGGGCCTGGTTGGCGCCGGTGCGCTCGCCTTCGTGCTCGGGGGTGACGTCGGTGGAGGCTTTCCAGGAGGCTTCCTGGCTGGCGGTGTAGACGCCTTGGTAGAGGTGGGAGTAGTCCGCGACGAACTGCTGGGCGGATTCTGGGAGGGTGGCGGCGTGGGCGGCGGGCAGGATGAGGGCGAGGATGAGTGGGAATATCATGGGCCGTATTGTGGCAATTTGACCTGGGTAGGTAAAGGGTGCAAATCAGCAGGCTAGCCTACTGATTCAGAAGCGGACTACATCAGCCAGCGTTTCTTGATCAAGCGCTGGGACGCCAGGCACGCCAGCAGTCCGATGGCCGCGAGGATGAGCCCGGCGCGGGTGCAGGCGCCGGGCGCGCTGCCTTCCAGAAGCATCGCCCGGATCGGTTCATAGAAATAGTAGGAAGGGACCAGCGGCGCTATGCGTCTCAACGCCGGCGACATGTCGGATAGCGCGGCGGGCAGCAGCAGCGGCAGGTAGCAGAGGACGCCCAGGGTCCTGGCGCTGGCCTGGCTGCGGCACAGAAGTCCCAGACATATCCCCAGGGCACCGAAGCAGAAACCGCCGGCGCCTAGCAGCGCGAGATAACGCAGGGCCTGCGCGCGGGCTGGTCCTGCGCCCAGCCACTGCAGCACTGCCACGGATAGGAGCATCAGGGCGATCCCGTAGGTCAGTTTGGAAGCCAGCCATTGGCTTTCGCGCACGGGCGTTTGCAGCCACCCCAGGAGCAGTTGTTTTTCTTTTTCTTCGGCGACTTCGGCCGGCAGCACGATGAAACCGACGAGCAGGACCATCATCAATATCCAGATGGGCAGGGTCTGGCGTTTGAGCGAGCTTGCCTGCAGCGTCCGTATGGCCGCGATCCAGCCGGGGCCTTTGCCTTCCGCGGCGGATTGCAGGGCGGACAACCGCTGCACGATCGTCACTGTTTCGATGGATGTCTGCTGGACCACCGTCAACAGCAGGCGCGGCGCGGCGTGGCCTTCAGGCGTCAGGATCGCGTCGATCTTGCGGGCCTTGAGCAGGCGCGTGGCTTCCGCCGCATCCGCGACCCAACGGACGGCAAACTGGTCGCGCGCCGCCATGATGCTTTCAAGCACAACGGGCGCATACGGCTCGGTCTTCAGCAATGCGATATTCATCCGGGCCGCGCCCGCCTTGCTGGGGTCGACCAGCGTCAGCGTGGCGTAGACAAAGAGGGGGATGCAGATGACGAGGTGGATGGTCTTGTTCTTAAAGGCGACGGCCAGGTCATGCGCGAGCAGCGTCGCGATGGTTCGGATCATAGGTAAAGGGTCTGGTAGAAGGAGGATCGGAAGTAGGCGTCGGGCGCCCCGTCGAAAACGACCGCCCCTTCGTGCAGGACGAGGATGCGCGTGGCCAGGGTCTTGATCTCCTCCGGCCGGTGCGACGCGAAAAGGATGGTTTTGCCCAAGCCGTGGATGCGGTGGATGAGGCGATAGATATCCTTGGTCGTTTCAAAATCCAGCGAGGCCGTGGGCTCATCCAGAAGCAGGACGGGGGGATCGGCGATGAGCGAGCGTCCGATGCTGACCCGTTGTTTCAAGCCCTTGGACAAGGTGCGCACGGCGCTGCTGCGAAAGGCGATGAGCTTGAATTCCCGCAGGGTGTCTTCCACGCGCGAAGCCGGCGCTCCGAAAAGGCGGGCCCAGAGCGCGAGATTGTAATCGACCGAAAAGGCGTCGTGCAGGTTGGGGGTCTCGGGGACAAAGCCGATCATTCGGACCAGGGCCAGCCGATCCCGGAGCGCTATGCCTTGCACCGTGACCTGCCCGCTGTCGGGGACGAGCCAGCTGGCCAGGAGTTTGAGCAGCGTCGATTTGCCCGCGCCGTTATGCCCGACGATGGCGATCAGCTCGCCGCGGTCCACGCTGAAACTCGTCGGCAAAAGCCCTCGGTTGCCCGGATATACTTTGGAGAGACGCTGGATCTCCAGTTGCATGGCAGAAAGCGGCGCGACGGCTGGCGTGGTGCCCGCTTTAGACCAGTTTTACGATGATGATGATGAGGATGATGACAACCAATAAGCCGATGAGGCCGCCTAGCAACATGAATCCCTCCGTCTGTCGGTCACTGCAGCAATGGACTGATCATAAGTATATCCGCCGCCAGAGTTGCCGACAATGCGGAGTTATACGCGGGGTGCAGGCTTGAGCGCGGCGGCGAGGGTTCCGTACAGTAAGGCGAGGAGGATGACGATGGCCGATCCGGCCGCGATGCCGCGGTAGTGGCAGGCGAGTTGCTTGGTGGTCCAGTGGTAGTCATGGACGAGCCTGTGGATGTCGGAGTCGTTGCTGCCGAGCGAGGATGCGCCGGCGCCGTCGTTGAGCCAATCGAGATAGGCCTGGGGGTCATGGGCGATGCGCTCTTGCTGGGGGTCGGTGTCCCAGCCGATGAGGCCGATGGGGACGCCGGACCAGATGCTGGCGGAGTAGAGCCAGCAGCAGGCGGCCATGAGGAGCAGGGGATAGCGCCAGAAGTCCCAGCGGAGGCGGGGGGAGACGTCGCAGAAGTAGAGAGTGGCGCAGAGGGCGGGGAGGGCCATTTCGCCGGCGATGCCGGAGTAGATGATGGCGGTCTCGGCCTGGGCGTCGGTCCAGGAGAAGAAGATGGCGAGCATGGAGAGGAGCGCGAGGGTGGAGAGGATGAGGAGGCCGTAGCGGCCTTTGGTCCAGGCGCGCCACAAGATGATGAGGAGGGCGCCGGCGGCGAGGCAGGTGGCGGTGGTGGAGCGGGCGGGGCTGATCCAGGTGAGGACGATGGGGACGAGGATGGCCCAGCGGCCGCAGAGCCAGGCGGCGGTGGCGTGGCCGAATTCGTGGATGGTGCCGTGCATGAGGAGGCCGAGGCCGATTAAGTCGAGGAACCAGGCGGCGGCGAGGATGAGGGGGAAGAGGGTGAGGGCGGTGGTGGAGAGGAGGGGAGGAGGTGGGGGTTCGGCGATGTAGTCGTCTTCGGTTGTCGTTTCCATGTCAGCGGGTCATGGCCTTGAGAGCGGCTTCGAGGCCGTCTACGACATCGGCCATCGTAGCATAGTCGAGCTTGGCCGGTATGTCGTCGGGCTGGTGATACGCGGGATTCCTTTGTTCTTGGTGAAGAAGAAGAGGGGTTCTTCGCTGTCGAATGCGACGAAGCGCAATTCGATGCTGCCGGTCGTGCCGTGGAATCGTCGCGCCAGTTCGAGGAGCCCGGCGATGCCTGAGGCGTTGTCGTCCGCGCCTGGGGTGCCGGATTTTGTGTCGTAATGCGCGCCTACCACGAGTATGGGCGACTGAGGCTGTGAGCCGGGGCGCTTGGCGAGGATGTTCCGGAGTTGGACTTGGCCCTTTGGCCCGGGGACGGGGTAGGCCTGCTCGATGGGCTCGTAGCCGGAGAGGCGGAATTGGTCTGAGATGTACGAGGCGGCGGATTTTTGGGCTTCTGCCAGCAGGTAGTTGCGGTCGCCGATTTCACCGGCCAAGCGGAGGACGTGGCGGGCCAAGGTCGCGTTTGTGCCCGAGCCGGAGGGGAGAGGCTTTATCACGATGGGAATTTCCCTGAGGCGGTATCGCCCGTGGAGAAAGGACGCGATGGCCAGGCCAAGTGCCGAGCAGCCAAGGACCAGAAATCTCAGGATTTGGGGATGTAGGGTTGTGCCTTCACTTTCAAAGCTTCTTCTGCAAAACGGTTGCGTCTGAGCACGATGAGGCGCGGTCCCAGCAGGCGATGAAAATCGTGGTGGCCTGGCGAAATCGTCATGCCGGCGGGCTGTCTGCGGACGCGGCGGCTCTGCGGGGAGGCGGTTGCGGGTGGTGAGACAGAAGTCGGAATGACATTTTCAGGAGCAACAAGTTGCCTTCATGCACCCACCGTCCGTTTCCCGGCCCAAGACCTATCTCAGGCCGGAAGACAGAACCATGAAACCACGGGAGTCCGTCGTAACAAATGCAAGTGGAGATTCATCTTGCCCACCAAATCTCGGCCACATGCGGCGCCTGTGATGTCGGTGCCAATGTTGCCACCGGAAAGAGTCAAGCGGAAACGGCAATCGGTGCTCAATCCAATCGGCCAGCATGTCGCATTCTGGACAGCACGAATGCATCTCGCGGAGCGCCATCCTGTCAGCAAGTGGGAACCAGAAGGGCCAGTATGGGTACCCGGTAGAGAGAGTCTGTCCCAAAATAATAGTTCGGCGTCCTCCTTCATTCCCTGGAATCTGTCCGCGCCCTTCTAACGACGCTGTTTCATCCATGAACGACTCATACACAAACTTCGGCGGGAAGCGGCCGCCGGAAAGCATGTCCGAAATGCCCCACCGCAAATCATCGGGCGAGTGCTGTTGTGAAACTTGTCTCGGCACAAGCCGCATTTCGAGATTCCCCCTTGGGGTTCTTTGAATGCATGACTCGACCAACGTGCCCTCCCCTTCGGAACCTGGTCCGGCAACGCGGTAACGCCAATTGCCGACAAGTCGTTTTTCGTGGGACTCCCCCTCCTTGCCGTAGAGCATGCGGCTGAGTTCATGAATATCCACTTCTGTGACTCTCGGCCTGGGGATATCGCCCTGCATATCACGTAGATAGTGCAGAGCTCGCGTTAGCGCCGGCTGCTGAAGTGGCTCACTGGCATCAAACACCGGCCCGAAGTCCACAAAGACATTCCGCTCAATGGCGCGTTCCATCAGTCCCGTCAGGATCGACACACCGCCCTCTGCAGACACTATAGGCACGTCCAGTTGCCCTACCGAGGATAACATCGAAGCAAAGGTGTCGCCAACGGACCCATGAGCGTTGCCCCAGATCGCACGCTCGCATGCCTTGTAGCGGTCTAGAAAACTGCGAGTTTTATCGTCCATCTGAACCGAATCGTCGTCCTTCTCTGAAGACAAAACGCAAACCAAAGCTGGGTCTGGAGAGAACAGGCAGTGCTTAGCGCAGTTTTTGTCACACGGATCGTGCACCGGCGGACTTATCTGCGCAGCACACAGCCGGAGGCGTCCGTCAGGGACAGCGGTCACTACCACGGTCCTCTCTGCACACGGGATCGGACACGAAGCCGTGGTCTTCTTGCCCCGAACCCGAACCCTTCGGGAACCGATTTCGTCAACATCGGGCCAACGCAGTTGATGTTTCCCTTTGTTGCGCTGGTTCCTTAACTGTTGGCAAACATCCAGAGATGATGGACTGGCTTTGGCTCTGACGTAGTCGGCAAAGGTCCCCTTGCATTCCTGTAGAATAATTCGCTTGGCTTGCTTGTCTACCAAGAGAAGGTCGGCCCCATCCTGCCGCTCAAGTCTGATGATCTCAAAATCACCACCACGAGCCAAGCAGGTCATGAGCGGGCCGATAATTTCACCATAGACTTCGGTGAGGATGCTGTCGGCGGCCTGGTCGCCAAATGGTATCCGACCCTCCATTGTCTCCCGCAGCGATTCTGCCAACACCCTCCTGAGACTGGGGGTCATGCCGCGCCCGACAATGGCGGTAAGCATTTCGATGCCGGTATCCGATATCCTGACGCGACGGAGGGAACTATTATCAATGATCGCCTGCGCCTGGGGCGTGAGTGATCTCTCCGACAATGGCCTCTCGACGAATCGAATGCGAAGGTCGCTCGTTCCATTCATATTTTAGTCTGCATGATGTTGCCGCCCAGGGCTAGGGCGGGCCGCTTCAATGCTGCCAGCCGGTATTTTGCAGATCATGGCGGGCCTTGGGCCAAGCGGAATTGGCCAGAGGGGTTTTTCCGGATATTGCATAGAGAGCGCCAGTGAGCGCGCCCCCCACCAGGCCAAGCTCCGTGGCCCCCACGTAGATAGTTCCATCTGCACCTATGGTAGGCGACATGAAACTAATGTGGTCTGTGCCAAACGCCCATTTTCCGGTGCCATTTGAATTTACGGCATAGAGCCTGCCGCTCGGGGCTCCCAAATAGATAGTCCCATCTGTGCCTATGGCCGGAGCTAAGATGTTAGCACTGCGCCAATTATCCGAAAACTTCCACTTTATAGTGCCCTTGGGATCAATAGCAACTAGAGAATTACTGTCCCACCCATAGATGGTCCCATCAGTGCCTATGACTGGTGACCCCCCGCCAGAGGGTAAAGACCACTTCTCGGTGCCATTGGAATTTATGGCGTAAAAAATATTGGTGCCCGCCACATAGATGGTCCCATCCGCGCCGATGATCGGGTCTGCCGCCGCAGCGTCGCTCATAGAGAATGCCCATTTCTTCGTGCCGTTAGGATTTATGGCATAAAACCCATTAGAGTCCGGACACCCGCCAGTCCCCCCATAATTTAGCACTCCAACATAAATAATCCCATTTGCGTCTATGACCGGAGCCGTGTAACTCCTAGCGCCGGTGGCAAACGTCCACTTCTGGGTGCCGCTACTAGGATCTATTGCGTAGAGCGAGCCGCTACAATTCCCGCTCCCGCCACCTCCCACATAGATAGTTCCATCGGCACCTACGGTTATATCTGGGGCATTTCTATCGTCGCCTATTATGGGGGGAATAGACCATTTCTGGGTTCCATCTGGATTTACAGCGTAAAAATTATTGACGCCTCCTACATAAATGGCCCCGTTGGCGCCTATGGTCGGCGAGGGGGGTGCGTTCGGGAAGCCGCCTATGACAAACGTCCATTTTTGGGTGCCATTTGGGTTTATGGCGTAGAGTGTAGACGGGCTAGTGTTGCCGGTCCCAAAGTAGATAGTCCCGTCCGACCCTATGGCCGGGAAATGGGACACGGAGCATTGCTCGACCTTGACCGTCCATTTTAGGAGTTGGGCCACTTTCTGGGCATCAACCTTCTCCTCTAATTTGCCAACAGCCTGCTTTATGGCTCCCGTTGTGCCGATGCTGAAACCACCCTGGGCTCGGGGCGCCAGCAACAGGGCTAAGGCAAAAAACAAAAAGATCCTCAAGGTGCCTCCAAGAAACCGTTATTGCCTGACTTGATATAGAAATTCACGCCGAGATTCAGGGTGAACTCAATATCATTTTCAACAAGTCCGGTGCCCTTATCTCTGAGAGCAAGAAACAGACCGCCTGTATCCATCTGCAATGAAAAGTATTGGCTTAGAGAGTATTCAAGCCCAGCGAAGGCCCCGCCTGCCCAGCCGCTACCCTTAGCGGCTGGGCCTTTGAAGGAAACATAATCACCCTCCGCACACAGATACGGGCTGAATCTGCTGCCACCTGAAAACCGCATCGGGTACCAGTAAAGACGCGCTCCGGCGTCAAGATTATGACCATCGTCTTGCGCCCGACCTTCCAGAGCACTCTTCCCAGACAAGAAATACCGCACACCGGCACCGGGGTAGTTAATGTTGATATTCATTGTTCCTTCACTGAAACGCGGGGCGGTTTCCTCAAGAGGCGACGAGGTCCCCGTGCAGGTCAAATCCTTAAGACTGCTTCTAGTGTGATCCGATAGGAATGGCGATATATCGCCAATGTGCGGATTGTCATCACAATTCCTGCCATAGGCCTTCACGAACATTTCTGACCAATTTTGCTTGTCCGCCGCGCTGACCACGGAAAGCGCAAGAAGCCTCCTGAGCTTGGAATAATCCATGTCCCGAATCCGCGCTCTCTTCCGGCGGGCCTTTTTAATGAGGATGTCCCGGGTCTAGTTGAAAAGAGTTGAGGCGATTCCCCCGGCTTGGTAGCATCAAGTTGGGACAAGAAGCACCAAAGGAGGAATCGCCAAATGGGAAGGTATCAAATTCTTCGTCGCAGGGACAGCGGTCGCGT
>CAIRTQ010000065.1 GCA_903881545.1 uncultured Elusimicrobia bacterium | reverse complement strand
GGTAGCGCTTCTCCTGGATGTCCTGGATCCGCGAGGCCACCATCTCGACGACGACGGGATCGGGCACCAGCTGGCCGTTGTTGACGAACTCCGCGGCCTTGCGCCCCAGCGGGGATCGGGAGGACATCTCGGCGCGGAAGATGTCGCCGGTGGACAGGTGCGTGAAACCGAACCGGGAACTCAGAACGCCCGCCTGGGTCCCCTTGCCGGAGCCCGGGACTCCGATGATCAAGACGATCATCCTAGCTCCCCACGTTGAACCAACGCTGCTGGATGCGCCCCTTCTTGAGGAAGCCCTCGTAATGGCGCATGATGAGATGCGCCTCCAGCTGGCCCATGGTGTCCAGGGCCACGCCGACCACGATGAGCAGGGACGTGCCGCCGAAATAGAAGGGGGTGTTGATCTGCCGGCGCAGCCAATCGGGCAGCACCGCGATGGCCGCCACGAACAGGGCCCCGCCCAGGGTGATGCGCTCCAGGACCCACTCGATGTACTTGGCCGTGGGCTCGCCGGGACGGATACCGGGCACGAAGCCGCCGGACTTCTTCATGTTGTCGGCCAGGTCGTTGGGATTGATGGAGACGGAATTATAGAAGTAGCAGAAGAAGATGACCAGGGCCGCGTAAGTGGTCTGGTAGACCCAATTGCCCTGGCTCCAAAACTCCATCATCTTGGCCGCCCAGGGGGCCTGCGGCGCGAAGGTCACCACGGTCATCGGGACGGTCAAGAGCGACACCGCGAAGATGACCGCGATGACGCCGGACTGGTCGACCTTCAGGGGCAGGTAGCTGGTGGCGCCTCCATACATCTTGCGCCCCACCACGCGCTTGGCGTACTGCACCGGGATTTTACGCTGCGCGGTCTCCACCCAGACCACGGACATGATCACACCAATGAGCACCACCAGAAGGAATAGGGCGGAGAGCAGGCCCATCTCCTCCAGGCGCACCAGCGAGATGAGATTGAAGGCCGCGCTGGGGATGCGCTCCACGATGCCGGCGAAGATGAGCAGGGAGATCCCATTTCCGATACCGTTCTCGGTCATCTGCTCGCCCAGCCACATGATGAAGACGGTCCCGGCGGTCAGGGTCAACACCGTCATCGCATAGAAACCCCAGGTCGGGTTGGAGACCACGGGCGCGCCGCCCGGGGGCACCATCCGAGTGATAGCGATGGTCAGGCCGAAGGATTGGAAAGCCGCCAGGCCAAGAGTCAGGTAGCGGGTGAGGCTATTGAGCTTGCGCCGGCCCAGCTCGCCTTCTTTATGGAGCCGGTCCAGGTAAGGCAGGACATGCGCGCCCTGCAGCAGGCTCATGATGATGGAGGCGTTGATGTAAGGCATGACCCCCATGGAGAAGATGGAGAACCGGCCCAAGGCCCCGCCCGAGAAGATGTTCAAGAACCCCAACAGGCTGTTCTTCTGCGCCTCGAAGATGGCCCGGATGGCGTCGCCGTTGATGCCGGGGATGGGGATGACGGCGCCGATGCGATAGACCGCAATCGCGCCCAGGGTGAAGAACACCCGTTTGCGCAGGTCTGGAACGTCGAAGAGGTCGGTGAAGCGCTGGATCATGACTTGATGAGCACGGCCTCCCCGCCTGCCTTCTGAATCTTTTCCCGGGCGCTGCCGGAGAACGCGTGGGCGCTGATCTTGAAGGCCGCGGTCAAGGCACCGTCGCCCAAGACCTTGACCGGAAGCCGCCCCTTGACCAGGCCGTGCACGCGCAAGGCCTCCACGCCGACTTCCTTCTGGTTGCGGAAGACCCTCTCGATGGCGGCCAACGACACGACCTGGAATCGAGTCCGGAAAGCGCCGTTGGTGAAGCCCCGCTTGGGGACGCGCCGCAGCAGCAGCGTCTGACCACCCTCGAATCCCGGCATCTTGCCGTCGCCGGAGCGGCTGCGCTGGCCCTTTTGCCCGCGCGTCGCGGTCTGTCCGGTGCCAGAGCCCTCGCCCATGCCCAGGCGAATAGGGCGGCGGCGCGCACCGCGCGAGCCCTTCATGTTGGTCAGAGTGACAGGTCTGTTCTCGCTCATGAAAAATCCTCCGCTATTTGCCGCGCAGCTTGGCGGTGGCCTCGCTGGTGCGCAGTTGCCGCAGGCACTCCAGCGTGGCACCCACGACATTGAAATGGTTGTTCGAGCCCAGGCTCTTGGTGAGGATGTTCTTGACGCCCCCCGCCTCCAGCACGGCCCGCACCCCGCCGCCCGCGATGACGCCGGTGCCCTGAGCCGCCGGCTTCATCCAGACCAGGCCCGCGCGAAACTTAGCCTGGATCTCGTGCGGGATAGTGTCCCGCACCAGCGGGAACTTGATCATCTCCTTGCGCGCCTGGGAGTTGGCCTTCTGGATGGAGGACTGCACCTCGCGGGCCTTACCCAGGCCGGAGCCCACCGTACCCGCGCCGTCGCCCACCACCACCAAAGCGGAGAAGGAAAAGCGCTTGCCGCCCTTAACGGTCTTGGAGACGCGGTTGATAGCGACCACCGTCTCGCGCAGGCCGTCCTCGCTGCGGGCGTTGGGGTCGTAGCGCTGCGGCCGGCGGCCGCCCGGGCTACGGGTTCCCGGCGAAGAGGGCGCGGGGCTCTGTGGGTTGGGGGGTGGCGTGCTCATGCATGTCTCCTAGAACTTTAGTCCGCCGGCCCGGGCCGCCTCGGCCAGGGCCTTGACGCGGCCGTGATAGATCCGGCCACCGCGGTCAAAAGCGACTTCCTTGACCCCGGCCGCCAGCGCCTTCTGCGCGATCAGCTCGCCCACCTTCTTGGCAGCGGCGAGGTTCTTGCCCACCTTCTGGCCCTTGAACTCCTTGGAAAGGGAGGAGGCGAAGACCAAGGTCTTGCCCTGGCCATCGTCGATGACCTGAGCGTAAAGATGATTAAGGCTGCGCTGCACGCTCAGCCGAGGCCGCCCCTCGGGCCGTTGCGCGAGTTTCCCGCGCGTCCGGGTCCGGCGGTATTCGTAACGCGTCCACTTGTCTTTCATTTTGGATAACCCTTATTTCTTGGCGGCGCCAGCTCCGGAGGCGCCGGCCGTCCCGGCCGCTCCGGCCGCGGTCTTGCCCGCCTTCTTACGCACATACTCGCCCTGGTAGCGGATGCCGGTGCCCTTGTAGGGCTCCGGCGGGCGCAGATCGCGGATTTTGGCCGCGGTCTCTCCCACCAAATCCTTGCTCGCTCCGGTCACGGTGATGAGGGTCTTCTTGGGGTCCATGCTCAGGACGATGCCCACGGGCGCCAGGAAGGGCACCGGATGGGATTTGCCTATGGACAGGGTCAACTTCTGGCCCTCCACCTCGCCGCGGAAGCCCAGGCCCACGATGCTCAGCATCTTGACAAACCCCGCGCTGACGCCCGCGACCATGTTGTTCACGCGCGCCCGGCTCATGCCGTAGATGGCGGAAGCCTCGCGGGCAGCGGCCAGGTCTGCGCTCAGCAAGACCTTGCCGTCCTTGATCTCGGCGCGCACCAGACGGTGCAGGCGCTCTTGCAGCTGGCCCTTGGGGCCCTTGACCTTCACCATCCCGTCGGCGATGGAGACCTCCACACCCGCGGGAATCACGACCGGCATCTTTCCTATTCGGCTCATGATAGACTCACCAAACCTGGCAGAGGATCTCTCCGCCCACTTTCTGCGCCTTGGCCAACTTGTCCGTGAGCACACCGTTCGGGGTCGAAAGGATGGTCACGGCGAACCCGCCACGCACCCGAGGGATGTCGCGGTAGGAACGGTACACCCGCAGCCCCGGCTTGGAGACGCGGTTGAGCCCCCGGATCACCGGCTCCCCCTCCGGGGAGAACTTCAGGAAGACCCGGATGGTGCCGCGCTTGTTGCCGTTGGTGAAGAGGGTCTTGAAGTTGGCGATGAACCCCTCTTCCTTGAGGATGCGCACCACCTCCATCTTGAGCTTGGCGTGGGGCACGTCCACCCGGTCCTTCTGGCGGAGGTTGGCGTTGCGGATGCGTGTGAGCAGGTCAGCTATCTGGTCCATGGATCACCTTACCAAGAGGATTTCTTGACGCCAGGGATCTGCCCCTGATGCGCCATTTTGCGGAAGCAGATGCGGCAGAGGCCGAAGTCCCGATAATAAGCGCGGGCCCGGCCACAGATCTGGCAGCGGTTGTGCTGGCGCGTGGCGAACTTCGGAGTCCGCTGCGTCTTGGCCTTCCATGCTGTCGTCGCCATCTTATTTTCCCCCCGCCGCCGCGGCCGCCGCCTCGCGCGGCACCGGGGCGGCCTTGAACGGCATGCCCAGCGCCTGGAGGAGCTCCTGGCTCAAGTCGTCCTTGCCGGCGGTGGTCACGAAGGTTATGTTCATGCCCCGCTGTTGGGTCGTCTTCTCCAAATCGATCTCCGGGAAGATCATCTGCTCGCGCAGGCCCAGGTTGAAGTTTCCATTACCGTCGAAGCCGCGCGGCTCCAGCCCCCGGAAGTCGCGGATGCGGGGGATGGCGACGGAGACCAAGCGGTCCAGGAACTCGTACATCCGGTCCCCGCGCAGGGTCACGCGCAGGCCGATCGGCATGCCCTCGCGCAGCTTGAAATTCGAGATGGACTTGTGCGCCCGGCGCAGTTGCGGCCACTGCCCGGTGATCAGGGCTATTTCCGCGCGGGCACCGTCGATGACCTGCACATTCTCCCGAGCCTCGGAGACGCCCACGTTGACCACAATCTTGGTTATCCGGGGGCAGGCCCAGACGTTGCCCAGGCCACGCTTCTGCATGAGGGCCGGAATCACCGTCTCCATGTAAAACTTCTTGAGGCGCGGCACAGGGTGCTTGACCTCGCGGCCGTCGGAAAGGGCCAAGCCCGGGCCGGCGGCCTTGGCCACCTTGCCCTCCGCCGCCGCCTTCTTGGCGGCCTTGGTCTTCTCCGTCGCCGCCGGGTGCTTCTCTTTCGCTTCCTTCTCTGCCATGATAAACCTCGCCGTTAAAGGATCGTTTCGCCGCAACGGCGGCAGATCCGGACGGATTCTCCCGTCGCCAGCTTGTCCAGCTTGGGCCGCACCGGCTTCTCGCACTTAGGACAGAGCAGCATGACGTTGGAGTAATGGATGGGGGCCTCCATCTTCTGCAGCCCGCCCGGCTCCGTCTGCCGGGGCTTCTTGTGCTTAGTGACGATATTGATCTTGCCGACCAAGACCCGCCCCTCGTCCGGATACAGCTTGAGGATGTCGCCAGTCTTTCCCTTGTCCTTGCCGGCTATGACCATGACCTTGTCTTTCTTGCGCAGTTTGAGTTTCATCGCCTCAGACCACCTCGGGGGCCAGGGATATGATCTTAAGATAGTCCTTGTCGCGCAACTCGCGGGCCACCGGCCCGAAGACGCGGGTGCCCTTGGGCTCGCCGTTCTCGTCGATGAGGCAGACCGCGTTGTCGTCGAACCTGATGTAGGAGCCGTCCGGCCGCCGCCGGTTGTGCGCGGTACGCACCACGACCGCACGGACCACCTCGCCCTTCTTGACCGCGCTGTTGGGCATGGCGTCGCGCACACTGGCCACGATGACGTCGCCGACCGTGGCGTAGCGATGGTAGTGTCCCGTCTTGACATGGAAGCACTGCAACTTGCGCGCGCCGGAGTTGTCCGCCACATTGACGATGGTTCGCAGCTGGATCATGGCTTGGCCTCACTCCCGGCGCGTCCCTTCTCCAGAGTCCGGGGCGCCGCCTTGACCACCCGGAGCAGGCGCCAGCGCTTGGTCCGGGACAGGGGGCGGCAACCCGCGATCTCGACCAGGTCGCCCTGGCGGGACTGGTTGCTCTCATCGTGCACGCAGAAGCGGCTGGTCTTCTTCATCACCTTCTGATAGAAGGGATGCCGCACCGTCCGCGTCACTAAAACGACGCGCGTCTTGGCCATCCGGTCCGAAACGACGACCCCGGAGAAAGTCTTCCTCTGGCCGCGCTCATCTACTGCGGTTTCCGTTGCCATCATGGTCTCCCTCACTGTTTAGCCCGCGCCGCCGCCGGGGTGGACGCAGGGGCCTGCTCTTTCTGATGGATCCAGGTCTCCAGCCGAGCCGCATGGCGGCGCAAAGTGCGCAGCTCCAAAGGGTTCTTGACTGGGGCCGCGCCATGCTTGAAGCGCAGACGGAAGATCTTCTCCCGCGCCTGGGTCAGCTCGGCGCGCAACTCCGCCGGGGAATGGTTGCGCAGGCTTTCCTTTTCCTTAGTCTTCATAGATGTTCCCGTTCGACGAAGCGAGTCTTGATGGGCAACTTGAACGACGCCTCGCGCAAGGCCGCCTGGGCCTCCTCGCGCGTGACGCCTTGCACCTCAAACAGCACGCGACCGGGACGAATCACGACCGCCCAATGGTCCGGCGCGCCCTTGCCCTTGCCCATGCGGGTCTCGGCCGGATGCTTGGTGATGGCCTTATCCGGGAAGATGCGCAGCCAAAGCTTGCCGCCCTTCTTCATTTTTCGCCCGATGGCGACGCGCGCCGCCTCGATCTGCCGGGCCGTCATCCACTTGGGCTCCAGAGCCTTGAGGCCGAATTCACCGAAGACGATGGTCGTCCCCTTCTTGGCCGGTCCCTTGATGCGCGGATGACTGTGCGGCTTGCGGTACTTGACGCGCTTAGGCATCAGCATGGGGGGTCCCTCCTGGGGCCGGCGCCGCGGCCTGCGCAACGACGACGGGTGCGGCAGCCGCCGGAACCGGCGCAGCCGCCAGCGCGGCGGTGGTGGCAGCCGCGCTCTCCGCGGCCTTGGCCATCTGCTGGAACTCCTTGGCGCTCTTGACAAAAAGCAGCTTCTTAAAGATCCAGACCTTCACGCCGATGATGCCCGCCGTGGTGTAGGCCTCGGCGGTGCCGTAGTCCACATCGGCCGAGAATGTGTGCAGGGGTACGCGGCCTTCCCGCGCCCATTCGCGCCGGGCGATCTCGGAGCCGTTGAGACGGCCGCTGACCATGATCTTGATGCCCAGGGCGCCAGACTGGATCGAGCGCTCGATAGAGCGGCGCATGGCGCGGCGGTAGGCGATGCGCTTCTCCAACTGGATGGCCACGGCCTCGGCCACCAAGCGGGAGTCTAGCTCCGGATCCTTGATCTCGACGACGTTGATGAAGGTCTTGCGCTGGGTGAGGCTCTCGATCTGGGAGCGAATGCCCTCGATGTCGGCGCCCCGCTTGCCGATGACCACGCCCGGCCGGGCCGTGTGGATGTTGACGCGCAGGTACGAGCCGGCGCGCTCAATGCCGACCCAGCTGACTGCGGCCATGCGGAAGGTCCGCTTGACCAGATTGCGGATCTTGAAATCCTCTCCGATCAATGCCGGCATTTCCCGCAGAGAGAACCACTTGGATTCCCACTCCGCAGTATAGCCAAGGCGCATGGCCTTGGGATGCGTTTTGTTTCCCATAATTTATCTCCCGGCCTCGTCCGAAACGACGACTGTCACATGGCAAACCTTGCGCCGGAAGGTGTTGGCCCGGCCCATGGGCGCCGGCATCACCCGCTTCATCTGTCCCATCGGCCCCTTGCCCGCCCAGCAGGACTTGATGAATACCTGCTCGGGGACTAGGGTGCGGCCCGCATGGCGGGCCTTCATGGTCAGGTTGGCGGCAGCGGAGCGCACGGTCTTGGCGATCATGCCCCCACAGGTCCGCGGGATCAGCGGCAACAGGGCCTCGGCTTGCAGAACCGACTTGCCGCGGATCTCCTTGAGGACCTGCGCGACCTTGCGCGTCCCGTATCTCTGGAATCTGGCGTAGGCGGTGGCTTCCATGGCTGTCCTCAGGTGAGCGTGGTGGACTCTTTATGGGCGCCACCATGGGACCGGAAATAACGCGTGAAAGCGAACTCCCCGAGCTTATGTCCCACCATCTGCTCGGTCACGTAGATCGGGAGGAACTTGCGCCCGTTGTGCACGGCGAAGGTGTGCCCCACGAACTCGGGCGGTATGGTGCTGCGGCGCGCCCAAGTCTTGACGACCCTCTTCTCACCCGCGGTGTTCATCTTCTGCACGCGCATGAGGAGCTTGGCGTCGATGTACGGCCCTTTGCGGCTGGATCTGCTCATAGCCTCCCTCTCACGCCACGGGCTGGGTGCGCCGCCGGTCGGCGACGATCATCCAGCTCCACAGCTTCCTCTATTGCGCGTCCGAAACCCCTTGGACAGTTGGTTCCACGGCGAACGCGGATGGTTGCCACCCTTGGACTTGCCGCGCCCGCCCCCCAGGGGATGGTCGGTCGCGTTCATGGCTCCACCGCGCACGGTCGGCCGGATGCCGCGATGGCGCGAGCGTCCTGCCTTGCCCAGATTGATGGTGTTGTGCTCGGTGTTGGAAACCTGGCCCAGCGTGGCCAAGCAGGAATCGGGCACCCGCCGGATCTCGCCGGAGGGCATCTTGAGCTGGGCATAGCCCGCGTCCTTGACCATGAGCTGCGCCTGCGTCCCGGCCGAGCGCATGAGCTGTCCGCCCTTGCCCGGATTGAGCTCCACATTGTGCACGAAGGAGCCTTCCGGGATCTTGGCCAAGGGCAAGGCGTTGCCGACCTGGATGTCCGCGCCGGGTCCACTGACGATCTTGTCCCCGACCTTGAGCCCGACCGGGTGCAGGATGTAGCGCTTCTCTCCGTCGGCGTAATGGATCAGGCAGATGCGCGCGCTGCGGTTGGGGTCGTACTCGATGGTAGCCACCCGACCCGGGATGCCGTACTTGTCGCGCTTGAAGTCCACCATGCGGTAGGCACGCTTGGCACCGCCGCCCTGATGTCGAACCATGATCATGCCGGTGTTGTTCCGGCCGCCCTTCCTCTTGAGCGCGCGCACGAGGCTTTTCTCCGGCCGCCGCGCAGTCAGCTCTGAGTAATCCGCCGAGGTCATGTGCCGGCGGGACGGGGTGTACGGCCTGTAGCTCTTAATAGGCATAGAATCCTTCCGCTTAGGCGGTCTGCTCCGCAATCTCTATTTTCTGGCCCTTGCCGATGGTCACGATGGCCTTCTTCCAGTCGGAGCGCAGAGCGCCACCCTTTCCGTAGCGGCGGAACTTCCCGGGCACCACCATTGTGCGCACGGCAACGACATCAACCTTGAACAGGGCCGAGACGGCACGCTTGATGCTGCCCTTGTCGGCCGTGCGCGCCACCTCAAAAGCGTACTGGTTGTACTTATCCTTCTGAATCGTGCTGCGCTCGGTCAGCAACGGGCGCACCACCACGCCGAAAAGATCGTCCGATATCACCGTGACCTTGGCCATGTCAGTTCCCCTTCATCGCGGGCAGCGCGGCGCCGCGGGCCTGGAGCTTCTCCAGCGCCGGCCGCGTCACCACCATACGCCGGGCCCGCAGGACGCAATAAGCGTTCAGGTCGCCCGCCAACATGATGTCCACGCCCGGCAGGTTCCGGCTCGCCCGGGCCAGGACGGCGTCGGGCGCGTCGAGCACCAGGATAGTCCCGGCCGCGCAGCCCAGCGTCTTAAGCATCTGCGCCGCAACCTTGGTCTTGGCGCTCTCCAAAGCGAGGCTTTCCACGAACACCATGCTCCCCGCCGCCTGCTTGGCGGAAAGGGCCTGGGCCAAGGCCAAGCGGGCCTTGCGCCGAGGAAATCCCAGGTGCACATGGCCGGCGCGCGGACCGAAGGTGATGCCGCCGTGGCGCCAGAGCGGCGAGCGGAGCGAGCCCGCCCGGGCGCGCCCCGTATGCTTCTGTTTCCAGGGCTTCTTGCCGGAGCCAGAAACCTCGCCACGGGTCTTGGTGTTGGCCGTGCCCTGGCGCTGGTTGGCCAGGTAGACCGTCACATACTCGTGCAAAAACTCCCGTGACGGCCGGCGCGCGAAGACCGCGTCGTTGAGCTCGATCTTCCCGACTTCGGAACCTTTGGCGTTCAAGAGTTGCGCTTGCATTTCATCCTCTGTTATTTCGGCGCGGCCCGGGTGGGCTTCTTGGAGATGATGTTGCCCATCTTGTCCTTCAAGACCGTCGGCCGGATCGGTTCGGTGTAATGCTTCTTGGCCTTGACCGTCTCGGAAATGGTGACCAAGCCGCCTCGAGGGCCCGGGACGGCGCCCGCGAGATAAATCAGGTTCTCACCCGGCTCGACCTTGATGACCTCGAGCTTGAGCGTGGTCTCGGTGACATGTCCCATATGTCCGGCCATACGCTGGCCGGGCAGGACCCGCCCCAAGGAACGCCGCGAGGCCAAAGACCCCGGCGAACGCTCTTTGTCCGAGGCACCATGGGAGGCCGGCATGCCGCGAAAGTTATGGCGCTTCATGACGCCGGCAAAGCCGCGGCCCTTGGACGTGCCCTGAACGTCGACGAAGTCGCCGATCTTGAACACGCCGTCGAGCATCACGGTCTGACCCGCGGCCAGGCCCGCGACATCCGGCACCCGGATCTCGCGGATCCAGCGGGCCGGCGCCACGCCGGCTTTCTTGAACTGCCCCAATTCTGGCCGGGCGATGTTCTTCTCGCTCTTGGGCCCAAAGGCCAGCTGCACGGCATTGTAGCCGTCTACGCCCTGGGCCGACTTGACCCGCATCACGGGGCAGGGGCCGGCCTTGACGACCGTAACCCCGAAGAGCAGGTTATGACGCCCGTAGACCTGCGTCATCCCGACCTTCAGTCCCAGCAGGCAGCGGAAATTCGCGGGCGCCCGCTGTGGCGCCGATTTCACCTCTGGCTTGCTTTCGTCTGCGCTCATAAGACCTCTGCTCCTAAAGCTTAATCTCGACGTCAACGCCCGCCGGCAAATCCAGCTTCATCAGCTCATCGACCGTTTTCTGGGTCGTGCTGTTGAGCTCGATGAGACGTTTGTGAATCCGCATCTCGAACTGCTCACGCGATTTCTTATCGACGTGAGGAGACCGGAGAACCGTGTACTTCTTAATGTGAGTGGGCAACAAAACGGGGCCGGAAACAACGGCCCCAGTCCGCTGCGCCGTCTCAACAATTTTGCCTACGCTGGCATCGAGAACGCGATGATCGTAGGCCCGAAGGCGGATACGGATTCTCTGCTGCGGATGATTCGTCTCAGCCATAGTTATTATACCTTATTTTTTCTCAATTTTATTCGACGATGTCGCCGACGACGCCGGCGCCCACCGTATGCCCGCCCTCGCGCACCGCGAAGCGCAGTCCCTTTTCCATAGCGATCGGGGACTGCAGTTCCACTTCGATGTCGATGTTGTCGCCAGGCATCACCATCTCCACGCCCGCCGGCAGCGTCACCGCGCCCGTCACGTCCGTCGTCCGGAAATAGAACTGCGGCCGGTACCCCTTGAAGAACGGCGTGTGCCGCCCGCCCTCATCCTTGTTCAAGATGTACAGCTTCGCCTTGAACTTCATGTGCGGCTTGATCGATCCCGGCGCGCACACCACCTGCCCACGCTGGATGCCTTCCTTCTCCACCCCGCGCAGCAGGATTCCCACGTTGTCGCCCGCACGCGCATCGTCGAGCAGCTTGCGGAACATCTCCAGCCCAGTCGCCACCGACTTCGTCGTGTCACACAGTCCCACGATCTCCACGGGGTCCCCCACATGGATCTGCCCGCGCTCCACGCGCCCGGTCGCCACCGTCCCGCGCCCGGTGATCGAGAACACGTCTTCCACTGCCATCAGGAACGGCTGGTCCGTCGCGCGCTTCGGCTCCGGGATGTCCCGATCCAAAGACTCCACCAGCTTCGCGATCGACTGCATCCCAATCTCCGTGTCCTCGCCTTCCAAAGCCTTCGTCGCCGATCCCCGCACCACCGTGATCTTGTCCCCGGGGAACTCGTACTTGCTCAGCAGTTCCCGAACCTCCATCTCCACCAGTTCCACCAGGTCCTTGTCCGCCACGTCGATCTTGTTCAAATACACCACGATGTGCGGCACGCCCACCTGCCGCGCCAGCAACACGTGCTCCCGCGTCTGCGGCATCGGCCCGTCCGCCGCTGACACCACCAGAATCGCACCGTCCATCTGCGCCGCCCCGGTGATCATGTTCTTGATGTAGTCCGCATGACCAGGGCAGTCCACGTGCGCGTAGTGCCGCTTTTCCGTCTCGTACTCCGCGTGGTGCACGTTAATCGTCACCCCGCGCGCCTTCTCTTCCGGAGCGTTGTCGATCTCGTCGTACTTCTTCGCCTTGGCCAGGCCCTTCTTCGCCAGGTAATGCGTGATCGCCGCCGTCAAAGTCGTCTTGCCGTGGTCCACGTGACCGATCGTGCCGATGTTCACGTGCGGCTTGGTGCGCTCGAATTTTGCCTTGGCCATATCTCTATCTCCTTAACCTCATGCGTATTCTTCCCGCTTGGTAGCGGCGTATTGTAACAATTTACCCCACGCAAAACTAGCTGGGAATGGGAATCGAACCCACGACCTTCTCCTTACCATGGAGATGCTCTACCGACTGAGCTATCCCAGCGTCATGCCGACTTGCCTTCAAACAGCAACCCCCGGTTTCACCGGGGGATTATTATGATAGCAAATTTTCGGCCGGGTAGGGGCTCTGGGTGGTCCTGCCAGGGACGGCGCTCATCCTGCCGGTCTCTACTGGAGATCTTGGTCTATCTGACCAGGCAGCGCGAGCGGCGGGGAGGTCTCCCCGGCCGGGACCTGGGCAGTGGAGGGCCCCCTGGTCACCGCGACCTTCGGAGGTTTGTACGGCGGCATCGCGCCCACCAAGTGCCCCGACACTTGGACTGTGGTGCAATTGAGCCGACATGAACCTAACCTCGGTCGATTTCAACGGAATACATGTCTCTGGGCAGGTCATGTCGGCCTCCAACGGCGACCATTACGAGGGCACGGCCGACATCCACCCCAGCATCGCCGGTGCGACGGTCCATCTGCACATGACCCGGATCCTGGACGTCCACATGGTGGATACGAAGACCTTCCACGGGACCGAGGCCATCAATTACTACGGATATACCGGCAACAACCCTTCGCTGGGGATGAATCCGGTACCCACCAGCAAATCCTGGGCCTTGAACGGGGCCCGGAATCAGCACGGCGCCTACGCGCCCCGGGCCGGCTTCCCGCATTATATAAACCTGGCCTCCAGCCTGGGCCAACAATCTTTTACGCTCTTCGGGAGCATGATTCGGCCCCGGCATGGTCGTATGTGTCGGGGCCGAATTCAGGCTAACTGCCCAGCTTTGATACTCTACATTATGACGCCGAACGCTCTAGTCTGGTCAGTCGCGGCCCTGGGGCGGCTCAATGCGCACGCCCCAACCCTTAATGATCTCGTAGGCCTTGGCCGCCATCGCCTCTGCCTCCGGGTGCCGCCATTGCAGCGCCGTGGCAGGGTCATCCGTATCGAGCCCGTGCTTCCTGGGGAATCTCTCGACCCAGGACTTATGGAGCACGACAAAGGTGTGCATGAAGGGGATGGAATGTATGTAATCCTTATTCCTCTTGATGAAATCCATGGTCTGCTGGAAGTCGTCCCAAGTCTCTCCCGGAAAGCCGACGATAAAATTGAGCGTGACCTCGATCCCCGCGTTGAAGCAGTCCCTGATGAGCCGCTCCGCATCCTCCACCGAATAGTACGCCAGCCCCTGAGCTCTCTTGATCCTGGGCGATGCCGTCTGCATGCCGAAACTGATGCAGCCGAAGCCCGCGCGCTTCATCTTCTTCAAAAGCGCCAGATCCGGGCGCGGACTCATGCTGGACCAAAGGCTGAAAGTGACCTTCAGGTCATCGGCCAAAAGAAGATCGCACAGCTCTGAAAGCATCTCAAGATCCTGGATCCCGTTGGGATCGCCATGGCAGAAGCGGGAGATCTCGGGGAAGCGCTCCTTCTGATGGCGGATCTCGTTATAGATGCCGCGAGCCGATCGACGCCGGGGCCGCCTCATGTGGACGTGGCAATTGCAGAAGCGGCAACGCCACATGCAGCCCCGGCCCAAGGCCAGAGGGATTTCGTCCTTGAGATTGGGATTGCCGGAATAGTCCGGGAAGGGCAGTTCGTCGAGGTTCGCGATCTCCGGCCGCCAGCCGCCGTCGATCACACGCTCGCCGTCCCTGACCAAGACTCCGGGCAGCGGTCCGACTTTACCGGTGGCGCGGACCTGGTCCAAAATATCCAAGAGTGCCGTCTCGCCCTCGCCCCGCACCACCGCATCAACCTGGGGCTGGCGGATATAATCTTCCCCGTCGATGCTGCAGTCGGGTCCACCAAAGACGATCACCTTGCTTTTGTCCCGCTCTTTGACCATTCCCGCCAAGAACAAACTGGCCCATTTCGCCGAGGCCCAGACCGAGAATCCGATGATGTCCGGGTCGCAGGCCATGATCCGATCCGTCCACTCCCTGAACTTCTCCTGATGCTGATTGTAGAACTGAAGCATGTTATCGCGCTGCATCCAATAACCGCCGGCCTCATCGTTGGGGACCGGGATTTCATTGCTCAGATTCCACACCAGGAACTCGACATCGCGCTTCGCGGTAAGAAACGACTTAAGGTAGGCGATACCGACAGGACACAGGTTCCTGGCCACCACGGGGCTCAGGAGGATCAAGACCTTCATGCGCTTGTCAGCGGCCCGCCCGGGCCTACCTATCGGTTCCAACACGTCCTCCCCTTCTGCACAAGACTGGAGCGGGCGATGGGAATCGAACCCACATAACGAGCTTGGAAGGCTCGTGTTCTACCATTGAACTACGCCCGCAAAACCAGCCGCCGATGCGCGCACGTTCCTTGTATCGAGCCGGAAAATCCTGGGATTTTCGACGAGCAGGAACGGATTCCATTATATCGCTTTTCCGAAAAATGTGTCAAATCAATGATAGAATCCTTGCCGCAAATGATACGCCGCTCTCCACGGCTCGCCTGCGGATTTCTGATTTGGCTGGCGGCCTTCGCCGCCGTCTACGCCCTGCTGTGCTGGGCCCCCGCCATCTACGACGACCAGTCCTATATCTTCAAGAATCCTCTCGTGCTCGGCTCCTGGCCCGGCCTGAAGGCCTTCTTCCTCCGCGGCGCGCCTGGCTATGAACCGCTTCCGCTCCTCGGCCACTGGTTGCTGCATCGGCTAGTCGCCGACCGCGTCATCTTCTACCGGCTCACCAGCCTCCTGCTCCACGGCGCAAACGCGCTCCTGCTCTGGCGGGTCTATCGCCGGTTCCTAGGGAACGACGAATTCTCCCTATGGGCCGCCGCCCTCTTCTCCCTGTTCCCGGCGCATGTCGAGGCGCTGGCCTTATCCACCTTCAAGACACACTTGGCCGTCGCCTTCTGCGCTTTCCTCATAATATACCTACAAGCTCGCGCTGGAAGCCGGCTGCGCACGGCCGGCTGCTGGGCCGCGATGCTGGCCGCCGTCTTCTGCAAGGAAAGCGCCCTGGTCCTGCCGGCCCTGGCCTGGCTGACCGTGCCCCCAGGCCGAAAGAACACCCGGCCGGTCCTGCTTGGGCTCGTCGCGATAGCCGCCGCATACGCCGCGCTGCGCCTAGTCTGGATCCCTTTGCAAGTTCAAGCCGCGCCCGCCGGAGCCTGGACAGGGCGCCTGCTTACGGCCGCGAAGCTTTCTCTTTGGTATCTCCGGCAGATGCTCTGGCCGGACGGCCTCTGCCTGGAACACTCCCTCACGCCGGTCCTCTCTTGGCGCGATCCGCAGGCATTGCCCCTGCTGGCGACAGCAGGCGCAGTCCTGTTCCTGACCTACAAGATATACCGCTGGGACCGCGTGGCCGGAATCGGCTTGGCCTGGGCGGCCATCGCCCTATGCCCATTCTTAAACTTGATCCCTTATTTCAATTACAGCCTGGTCGCGGACCGCTATATGTATCTAGCCTCGGCGGGATTCTTCCTTTGTGTGGGCCGCCTGGCCGCTCGGCTCTCGCAGGCGCGGCCAGGTCTCAAAAGCCTGATAGCTCTAGGCCTTGGGGCCTTGGCAGCCTGCTATTGCTCCCTCGGACTTCGGCAAGCGGCCCGCTTTTGCGACCCTCTGGAACTGTGGTCTGACGCGGCCCGCTGCGCGCCCACCAATCCTCGCGCCCACGCCGCGTTGGGAGCGGAATGCTCCGCCCGGGGCCACTACGCCCAGTCCGTGGCCGAGTTGCGTCTGGCCACGGAGCTAGACCCAGCCTACGCCGATCCATACCTGGACTTGAGCGTGGCCTATACCCGGATGGGCCGTCTGGAAGACTCTCTGGCCGCCGCACGGCAACGGGTGGCGCTGCGGCCGGACGCGGCCGGCTGGCTGAACCTGGGCGCTTCCTTAATGGAAGCAGGCCTCGATGAAGAGGCGCTCGTCCCCTTGAAACGCGCCGCGGCCATGAATCCGGACGACCCTGACGCAACGCTCGACCTGGGCCTGTGCTGGCTGGACTTGCGGCGGTGGGACGATGCCCTGCCCCTGCTCGAGCGCGCCGCCCGCGCCCCGCGCGCCGCGGCCCGAGCCTGGGCAGGGCTGGGAGACCTCTGGGCAGGCAAAGGCGACATCCGCCGCAGCATCGCCTGCTACGAGGGCGCTCTGACCCGCGACAACGCGCAGTTCACGGTCGTGCACAAGCTCGCCCGGCAGTACCTGGCTTTAGGAGATACCGACAAGGCGCAGGGCCTCTACGACGCCGCCTTATCCCGCCTGGATAAGACCTTGGCCACCCTGCGCGCAAACCCCGCAGCCGCGGACCCGCAGACATCTGCGTTCGCGCTTAAACTGCGCGCCCAGCTCAGCGCCGGCAGGAATAAAATCGTCCGGTCCGCCGGGCGCTGAACGCCTAGACTCCGATATCCTCGTTCCAGAGCCCGTGCTTGAGCCGGATGAACTCCGTCATCATATCCCGGCATTCGGCCAAGTCCAGACTGACCAGCTCGACGCGACGGCGCGAATAGCGCTCTGGCCCCCGAAAGGTCCGGTTCTCGCCGATGACGACGCGCGGTATTTTGTAAAGCAGGATGGCGCCCGTGCACATGTCACAGGGCGAAAGGGTGGAATAGATGGTGCAGCGGCGATAGTCGCGGGCCTTAAGGCGCCCCGCGTTCTCCAGGCAATCCATCTCCGCGTGCAGGATGGCCGAACGCTTCTGCACACGGCGATTGTGGCCGCGGCCGATGACGCGGCCGCCCTTGACCAGGACCGCGCCGATGGGGATGCCGCCCTCCCGCAGACCCCGGCGGGCCTCTTGGATGGCGGCCTTCATGAACTTGAGGTCCTGCTTCATCTGGTCATTCATCGCCGCGAATGATATCAAATCCCAAAAAAGTTATCATGGCCTAAGGCCCGGGGCCGCGCCCGGTCTCCACGGAGGAGCGAATGCAAGAAGAACACAAGAAGAGCCTGCTGGCAAGCCTGGTGATCGTGGCCGTCGCCCTGGCCGCTTTACTCGCGACCCGCTATCTCCAACCGGCGCCTGCCCCCGCCGAGACGCCCGCAGCCCCAGCCGCCACGGCCCCGCGCTAAACCGCCCGCGGACCTCTGACGAGGGGCCGGAGGGGTTATCCCGTCCGGATGGGGGATTTGTTAGGATGGGTCCCATGAAGACGATTCTGACCTTATTGGCATTGGCCTGGGCCGTCCGGGCGCAGGCCACTCCGTCCACGCAAATCTGGATTCCTTCCACGGACATCCAACCTTACAAGGTCTGGCATTTAAACATCGACACCTATCTGCGCACCCAGGATGAAACCAATGGCGTGCGCAAAGGGCCGATGGCGATGGTCGGCCCGACCGTCGGCATCCTGCCGACCCAGAAGATACAGGCCGAGGCCGGCTTCGATCTGATGTACCAAGGGGACAAGGTCCTAGACAACAACCCGCTCTATTTCCACGGCAAGGTGGGCACGCCGGAAAAATCCCTGGCCGAGTGGTCGCCGGCTTTCGCCATCGGGTGCTACAACATAGGGACGAAGAACGGCGACACCAATCAGGACCTTACCTACGGCCTTATGGCGCGGACCTTCCCTGTCGTCGGACGGATTTCCGCCGGATATTACGGCGGCAACGGCGCGGTCCTGCGCGACTCCCAGGGGCGGGTGGCCAACAACGGACTCTTGGTGTCCTGGGACAGGACCATGAAGGAAATTTCCGACAAGCTCTGGTTCGCGGTCGACTACCAGGGTGGGGAGTCTCTCGCAGGCTCGACCAACCTGGGGTTCTCCTGGGCCTTCTCGGAGAAGACGAGCGTGCTCTTCGGCTACGACATCTATAGCGACCGCGCTGTGGCCGGGAAGAATACGGTCACGATACAGGTCGACATCAACCTCTGACGTCGGGCGAATGCCGTGCAGGCGGGAAGCTGAAGGAGATGGGCGCCGAGGATTGGGGGCCGATCCGGCCTTACCTGCCCGACGAATAAGGCCAATTACAGCTCTCCCTTAAACGCTTTATCTAGAATTGAGGGCATTAAGGTGGCATTTTTCTCACCGAATCGCGTCTCCACCAGGCCATCAGGATGGAACTTTCCGAGGGCTCCCTCGTATGTTCTAGGGGCTTACATTGATGAAAGAAATCGCAATAGCGGCGAATATCGAACGCCATATCTATCTGATCCGCGGCCTGAAAGTCATGCGGGACAGCGACCTCGCCGAACTCTACGGAGTCCGCACTCAAGATCTCAACAAGGCTGTGAAGCGCAACGCCGAGCGCTTCCCACCAGATTTCAAATTCCGCCTGACTCAGAAGGGAAACTTGATATTCCAAAATGGAATATCAAGTTCGGCCCAGCATGGCGGCCGCCGGGACTGCCCCTAGAATCGGATTTCATCCTTAAAATTTCATAGGATACCTCCTATGCTCGACAACATCTCCGCGGAATTCATCCGCCGCATCCCCAAATCCGACCTCCACCTCCACCTGGACGGCTCCCTGCGCCTCAAGACCCTCATCGAGCTCGCCCACCAGGAGAAGGTCAAGCTCCCCTCGCGCACCGAGTCCGGCATGCGCGAACTCGTATTCAAATCCTCCTACAACAGCTTGCGCGAATACCTCAAGGGCTTCGCCTACACCTGCGCGGTCCTACGTTCGCCCGAGAACCTCGCCCGCGTGGCCCAGGAGCTCGTGGAGGACAACGCCGCCGAGGGCGTGCGCTACATCGAGGTCCGCTTCGCCCCCCAGCTCCACGTCTGCGACCGCCTGACCTCCACCGACGCGGTGCGCGCCGTGGCCCAAGGCCTCTGGGCCGGGGCCAAGGCCCACAACCGCAAGCCCGAGGTACGCAAAGGCAAGGATCTCCCCTTCCACTACGGCATCATCGTCTGCGGCATGCGCCGCTTCAGCGCCGGCATGTCGCCCTACTACGCCAATCTGCTCAGCATCATGGAGCACGCCGACAAGGACGACATCTACTCCGCGGCTTCCTTGGAGCTCTCGCGCTCGGCCGTGGCCTGGTCCCAGGCCGGCATCCCCGTGGTCGGCTTCGACCTGGCCGGCGAGGAAGCTGGCTACCCCCCGGAGCACCACCGCGCGGCCTACCAATACGCCCACGACCACTTCATCCGCAAGACCGTGCACGCCGGCGAGGCCTACGGCCCGGAGTCCATCTGGCAGGCCATCACCCAATGCCACGCCAACCGCATCGGGCACGGGACTTTCCTCTTTGCGCACGACATGATCCAAGACCCCGACATCCCGGACCGCCGGCGTTATGTGGAGGACCTGGCCAGCTACATCGCCAGCCAGCGCATCGGCATCGAGGCCTGCGTGACCAGCAACCTGCAAACCACACCCTCGCTGGAGTCCATCGCGGCGCACCCCATCAAGAGGATGATCGACTACGGCCTCTCGGTGAGCATCTGCACCGACAACCGGCTGGTCTCCGACACCACGGTCTCCAAGGAATTGGAGCTGGTCGCCCGCCACGTCAACCTTACCCACCATCAACTGCGCAACCTGGTCATCGCCGGATTCAAAGGCAGCTTTTTCCCGGGCAGCTACAACGCCAAACGCGACTTCGTGGCCGCGGTGGTATCGCGCTACCGCGAGGTGGAGAACGAATTCCTGTCCGGCCCGGCTTGATGCCCAGGCACCCATAGGACTTTAGGCCCTGACCCGGCTCGCCTATTCCGATTATATTCGAGTATAATATCCATCATTCTTCCAGGCCAGGATCGAACATGAACTTGAAAATGATTTGGCGGCCCGCCGTTGCGGTACTTTGCGGCGCCTTCCTCACGACCTCCGCTTCCGCAGGGGTAATGATGGAGGGTTTCTACTGGGACGTGCCCAACGGCTGGTACCACACCATGACCGCCAAGGCCCAGGAACTGCGCAACATGGCGGACGGCTACGGAATAGACCGGCTTTGGTTCCCCCCGCCGTCCAAGGCCCAATCCGGGCCGAACTCGATGGGCTACGACCCGCACGATTACTTCGACCTGGGCGCCTATGACCAGGACGGCTCGGTGGCCACGCGCTTTGGAACCCAGCAGGACCTCAAGGAGGCCATAGCCGCTTACCGCTCCGCCGGCATCGCCTGCATGGCCGACATCGTCCTCAATCACAGGTCCGGCGGCCTCCTCGAACCCAATCCCAACGCCGGCATGGCCGTGCAGACCGATCTAAGCAGCATCGCCAGCCGCAGCCACGGCTACGGCGGCAAGACCGGAGCCAGTCCCAAAGCCGCCAGGGCCACCTGGACTGACTTCAGCAACACCGCCAGCGGCCGGGCGCAATGGCGCTACAACGAATTCCACCCATCGACCTTCGAGGCCGCTGACGAAGGGACCTTCGGCGACATGCCCGACATCTGCTCTGTGACGGGCAACAGCCCCGGGCACGCCTATTACGACATCATCCAGTGGGGCCAATGGCTGCAGGACCCCAAGAACGCCGGCTTCAACGGCGGCTGGCGCTTCGACTACACCAAGGGCTACCACCCCTGGATGGCTCGCGATTTCTGGGCGGCCACCGGCCAGCCATTCAGCGTCGCCGAATACTGGGACACCAACACCGGCCTCATTGATTCCTGGATCAGCGCCTCCGGCGGCGGAATCTCCGTCTTCGATTTCCCCCTCTATTACACCTTGCAGGGAGTCTGCAACGACACTGCGGGCTCCGCCTGGCTACCCGACATCCTCAACCCGGATAAATCCTACGCCGCCCGGAACCCCCTGCGCGCCGTGACCTTCGTGGCCAACCATGACACGGACGGTATTGCCAACGACAAGATGATGGCCTACGCCTTCATCCTGACCTACCAAGGCTACCCCGACATCTTCTGGAAGGACTATTTCGACTACGGTCTGGCGCACGGCGGCGGCGCGGACTCGCCGGGCGCGGGCAATGGCATAGCGCCCTTGGTCTGGTGCCGGGAAAAACTCGCTGCCGGCTCTCCCAACATCCAGGTGCTCAAGCGCGACGACGGCCAGCTCATCGCCTACGCCAGCGGCGGCTACGGCGCCTCCCAGCCGGGCTATGTGGTGGTCATCAACGCCAATCCCACCGACTGGAAGGGCGCGCGCGTCCAGATCAAGAACAACTACCTAAAGAGCAAAACCCTCAAGGCCTACGCTTGGTCCTCGACCGTCAAGGGCCACAATCAACAGCCCGCAAACGCTTCCAGCGATGCCAACGGCTGGGCCACGCTCTCTGCGCCGCCGCGGGGCTACGCGGTCTATTCCGTCAGCGGGCTCTAAACGGCTTGAGGCGCGCCTGGCCGGTCCTCGCACTTTTGGCCGCCTTCGCGGTGATTGCCCTGCGCCTGGCGGGCATCTCCTGGGGACTGCCTGCCATCTACAACGCGGATGAACCGCACATCATCAATCTCGCGCTCTCCTTTGGCGGCGGCAGCCTCAAGCCGGCCTTCTTCAAGTACCCCACCCTCTGGCCTTACCTGCTCTTCTTCTGCTACGGGATCTATTTCACACTTTTGTCGAGCCTGGGAAAACTGCACGGAGTCACCCAGTTCATCGGACTCTACGCCTGGCATCCCACGGGTTTCTATCTCATAGCGCGCGGCCTGTCTACAGCCTGCGGGCTGCTGGGGCTCTGGGCGCTGGTCCGGACCGAACGGTCGCGCCGGCCCGACGGCCTGCCCTGGGCCGCACTCCTGCTGGCCTTCTCGCCGGTCTTGGTGGAGCTTTCCCACTCCGCCAAGCCCGACTGCCTGATGTTCCTATGGGCCTGCCTCGCCTGGTTATTCCTGCTCAAACTTCATCGAGACGGCGACCGGCGCTCGCACTGGCTGGCAGGGCTGTGCATGGGCCTGGCCATGTCGAGTCAGTATACAGCCGGACTGCTGCCCGTGGCCGCGCTGCCGGCTCACTTCCTCTCGCCCGCTCGCCCGCGGCGGCGCTGGTTTTGGGAATGCGCTCTGGCCGCCCTGCTCGGCTTCTTGGCCGGCTCGCCATACATCGCTTTGGATTTCCCCAATTTCTGGGCCAGCATGAAGGACCTCTCCGAACTGACCGCCTTGCAAACCTGGAGCCGCCTGGCCACGACCGAGAGAGTTCTGCGCAACATCTGGGAGTTCGCGGGGCCCTGGTCTTTGGCCGGAGTGGGGATCGTGCTGGGGGCCGTCAGGCTCTGGCGGACGGAGCGCCGTCTGGCTTGGGTGTTCCTCATACCGATCGCGGTCTACATCGTGGCCTTGAGCAACAACGAAGAGGGAACCTGGCCGCGCTACCTGCTGGCGGTATTCCCCGGACTGGCCTTGCTATCCGCAGAAGGCCTGTCCTGGCTGCAAGCCCAGGCGGGCCGCGCGACGCTCGCCCTCCTCTTGGCCGCGGCCTTGGGCCCGGGACTTTGCGCCTCGGCCTTCTACGACAGAGGCCTCCAGCTGCCCGACACCCGGGCTGAAGCGACGGATTGGATGCGCCACAACGTGCCCGCCGGCGCGACAGTCCTGCTCGATAGTTCGCACGCCTCACCGGACTTGAACATGAGCCGGGAACAAATCGAGAGGCTTTGGCGCAAGACCCGGGAAGCGGGTTCCCCGCGCGCCCGCCTCTACCTCGGCATGGCCGCCACCCACCCTGGGGGCGGCTGGCGCGTCTACCGCATCGCGCGTTCCGCGGCGGACCTGCACTCCTCGCCCCGCCACGTGCGGCTCTCGCAGGCCGACGCGCCGACCTTGGACGTTTCAGCCGGTTTGTCCGCGGCGCTCGCCGCGGGAGTCGAATATGTGGTGATCTCGGATTTCGGGGCCACGCCCGAGCGTGCGCCGCAGCTGGCAGCGTTCTTCGCGGGCCTGCAACGCTTGTCCTTGCTGCGCGAGTTCCTGCCGGAACAGGGACGCGTCGCGGGACCGGCCCTCAAGATTTACCGTATTTCCGCATGGCAATCTTTCCGGTCCTAACTTTGTAGAATCCGTTAGCCGCTATCTAACGAGTAGCATAGGAGTAATCATGGCGAGCCTTTGGGTAACCAAGCCGCTTCGGGTATTGCTCCAGGAGAACCTGGATGAGACTCACGCCCTCAAAAGGGTGCTAGGACCCCTCAATCTCACCATGCTCGGCGTAGGCGGCATCATCGGGGCCGGCATCTTCGTCCTCACCGGCCAGGCCGCGGCGCAATACGCCGGCCCCGGCATCGTCCTATCCTTCATATTCTCCGCCATCGCATGCGCCTTTGCTGGGCTTTGCTATGCGGAGTTCGCCTCCATGATTCCCGTGGCGGGCAGCGCCTACACCTACGCCTACGCCACCATGGGAGAGTTCTGCGCCTGGATCATCGGATGGGATCTTGTCCTGGAGTATCTTTTCGGCGCGTCCACGGTCGCGGTCGGATGGTCCGGCTATGTGGTGAGCTTCCTTAGGGACTGGGGCGTGCATCTGCCCGCGGCGCTGACGAACTCACCCCTGATCTATGATGTCAAGACCGGTTGGCAGACCAGCGGCGCCATCATCAACCTGCCGGCCGTCCTCATCATCGCGGCCATCACCGCCTTGCTCGTGGTCGGCATCAAGGAATCCTCCAAATTCAACGACGCCATCGTCATCACCAAGGTCTGCGTGGTCCTGCTCTTCATCGCCTTCGGCTTCAAGTTCATCCATCCCGAGAACTGGCATCCCTTCATCCCGCCCAACGATGGGACCTTTGGCCATTACGGCTGGAGCGGCGTCCTGCGCGGGGCCGGCGTCATCTTCTTCGCCTATATCGGCTTCGACGCGATCTCCACCACGGCCCAGGAAGCCAAGAATCCCCAGAGAGACATGCCCATCGGCATCCTGGGCTCCTTGGCGGTCTGCACGGTGCTCTATGTGCTTGTGGCCCTGGTGCTCACCGGCATCGTCAAATACGACAAGCTGCTAGTACCGGACCCCATGGCCGTGGGCGTAGATACCGCCGGACCGGGACTGTTCTGGCTGCGCCCCATCATCAAGCTGGGCGCCGTCGCGGGCCTAAGCTCAGTCATCCTGGTCATGCTCATGGGCCAGCCCCGGGTGTTCTACGCCATGGCCAAGGACGGACTCCTGCCCAAGGGCTTCGCCTCCATACACCCGCGCTTCCGGACCCCGCATGTCACGACCATACTGACGGGCAGCGTGGCCGCGGCCTTCGCAGGCTTCTTCCCCATAGGGATCCTGGGTGAGATGGTTTCCATCGGGACCTTGCTGGCTTTCGCCATCGTCTGCGCCGGGATCATTATCCTGCGCCGCACCCATCCCGACGCGCACCGGCCATTCCGCACACCCCTGGTGCCCTGGGTGCCGGCCTTGGGCGTGGCCACGGCCTTGATCCAGATGGCGGGACTGCCCCTAGGCACCTGGTTGCGTCTCATCGTCTGGATGGCCATCGGCTTCTGCATCTATTTCGGCTACGGCCGCCACCACAGCAAGCTGGGGAATCCGACCAGATAGCGACCTGCGCGGCCACTCTTATCTGATGACCCGCGCCGCCGCGGCCATCACTGCAGCCGGGATTTCCACGCCCTGCTTCCGGGCCGCCCCGAGGTTGATGATGAGGTCGGAACCGCTGTCCACCGTCACTGGGAGGCCTCCTGGATAAGCCTTCTCCTTGAGTATCTTGACCAGGAGCCGGCCGGTGACGCGGCCAACCAGCTTGTAATTGACGATGTAACCGGCGATGGCGCCATTTTCGAGGCCGCCAACATTGTCAGTGAAGAGGGGGATACGCTGCTCGATGGCGGCCTTGTTGATTATATCGAAAGCGGGAGGTGGGGCAAAGTCGGCCGGAACCAACAGGGCGTCCATGCGACCGGCCAGGCTCCGGACCGCTGCCAAGATGTTATCGGTAGCGGCCAGCGGGACTGGGACGGACTCTAATCTGTATTTCTCAAGTGCCGGCTTGGCCTTTCCCAGGACGAACTGGCTATGCATCATATTCGAATCGCAGATTATCCCGACCTTCCTAGCCCTGGGCAACAGGTCCCGGATGAGCTTGGCCTGCTTATCGTACGGCCAGCAGTCCGTGGCGCCGGTACGATTGCCCCCCGGATGCACCAAGGAGTCCACGATGCCCTCCCCGACCGGATTGGTAACGGCGCAGAACACGACCGGGATGGTTTGCGTAGCTTTGACTGCGGATTGCGCTGCAGCAGTGCCCATAGGCACGATGGCGTCCACCTTTCCCGCCGCGAACTGCCGACTGATTCGAGCCGCCGCGGTCGGGTCGCCGCCGGCGTCCTTCACGATCACCTGAATGCTCTTACCGTCCACATAGCCGGAGGCCGCCAATTCCTCAAGCAGGCCGACCAGGACGTCGTCAAAAACCTGAGCTTGAAAGAACCCAATGACCGCCACGCGCGGGATACCAGGATGCCTAGCGCACCCGACCGCGAGGAATAACCCTGCGAACAACCACGGCCAAGACCTCGTCATGCGCATCTCTCCTCCCATAAGACGACTGCCTGCTGCCGCTCAGGATCCTCGCGGCGCCTTGCCCAATCCCCGGCAGGGTGCGTGCCAGATGTCACGCGCGTATTCCAAGATGCTGCGGTCGCTAGAAAACCGGCCGGAGTGGGCAACGTTGACGATGGAGGAACGGGCCCAGCCGTTACGGTCGAGATAGCGCCGGTCCGCCTCATCCTGCGCGCGCGCGTAATCCTTGAAATCGGCCAGCACGAAGTAGGGGTCCTCCTGCAGGAGGTTCTCCAGCAGCGGCCGGAACTGGCCGGGCTCCTCCGGCGAGAAAAAGTCCCGGGCGATGAGGTCCACGGCCTCGCGCAGTCCCGGAGCGCTGTCGAGCCACTCCTTCGGCCGGTAGCCGTCGCGGCGCAAGCGGGCCACCTGCGGGGCCCGCATCCCGAAGATGAAGATATCCTCCGCGCCGACCTCTTCGGCGATCTCGATGTTGGCGCCGTCCAAGGTTCCCATGGTCAGGGCGCCGTTCATCATGAACTTCATATTGCCCGTGCCCGAGGCCTCGGTGCCAGCGGTCGAGATCTGCTCGGAAAGGTCCGTCGCGGGAATGATCCTCTGGGCCAGGCTCACGCGGTAATCCTCCAGGAACACCACCTTGAGCAGGCCGCGCGTCCCAGGGTCGGCATTGATGACACCCGCCACGCTGTTGATGAACTTGATGATGTGCTTGGCCATCCAGTAGCCGGGAGCGGCCTTGCCGCCGATGAAGGCGGTGCGCGGCACGAAGGTCCCATCCGGGTCGGCCTTGATGCGAAGGTAGCGCTGGATCAGGAATAAAGCGAAGAGCACCTGCCGCTTGTACTCGTGGATGCGCTTAACCTGGACGTCGAAGAGGGAGTCCGGGTCCACGGTCACGCCCATTGTGCCGCGCAGATAGGCGGCCAGATCCCGCTTGTTCTCGGTCTTGATCCGGCGCCAGCGCTCCTGGAAGGCGGCGTCGTCCTGCAAGGCGCGCAGTCCCCGGAGCTTGCCCAGATCAGTCGGCCAGGCGTCGCCGATGGACTCGGTGATGAGGCCGGCCAGCCGGGGGTTAGATTCCAGCAGCCAGCGCCGAGGGGAGACGCCGTTGGTCTTGTTCTTAAACCGTCCCGGGAACATCTCGTGGAAGTCGCGGAACAGGGTCTGCTTGAGGAGCTGCGAATGCAATTCGGAGACGCCGTTGACCGAATGGCTCGCCAACACGCACAGATATGCCATGCGCACCCGCTTGGGCTGCCCCTCTTCAACGATGGACATGCGGCGCAGGCGCTCCAGGTCGCCCGGCCAGCGCTGGGCCACCTCTTTAAGGAAGCGCGAGTTAATCTCGTAGACGATTTCCAGGTGCCGCGGCAGCAGGGTGGCCAAGAGCGGCACGGACCAGGTCTCCAGGGCCTCGGGCATCAAGGTGTGGTTGGTGTAGGCGAAGGTGGCGGCGGTGATAGCCCAGGCCTGGCCCCACTCCAGCAGCTCGTCGTCGAGCAGGATGCGCATGAGCTCGAGCACGGCGATGGCGGGATGGGTGTCGTTGAGCTGGATGGCGACCTTTTTGGGGAAGTCCTTGAAATCTTCGTTGTGCACGCTGAAGCGGCGCACGATGTCGGCCAAGGACGCGGCCGCGAAGAAATACTCCTGCTTGAGGCGCAGCTCCACGCCGGCCGAAGTCTGATCGTTGGGATAGAGGACCTTGGAGATGTTCTCCGAGGCGATCTTGCGGTCGTAGGCCTTGAGGTAGTCGCCGTGGTTGAAGTACTCCAGGTCGAAATCCTGGGTGCCCTTGGCTGACCAGAGGCGCAAGGTATTAACCACGTCGTTGTGATAGCCGGGAACCGGCACATCCGAAGGCATGGCCAGGACGTCCTCGGTGTCCAGCCAGAGCGTGGAGAAAGTCCCATCCTGCTTCCAGTGCTTCTGGGTATGGCCGCCGAAGCGCACTCGGATGGTGTATTCGGGCCGGTCGATGGCCCAGGGCGTGCCCAGGTGCAGCCAGTTGTCCGGGGCCTCGACCTGCTGGCCGTTGACGATCTTCTGCTGGAAGATGCCGTAGTTGAACATGATGCCGTAACCGATGGCGGGCACGCCCAAGGTGGCCATGGAATCCATATAGCAGGCGGCGAGGCGGCCCAGGCCGCCATTGCCCAGGCCCGCGTCGGATTCCTGCTCGCGAAGTTCCTCCAGCTTGAGCCCGTAGGCTTGCAGAGCCTTCTTGACCTCGCGGTCCATGCCCAGGTTGAGAACCGCATGCGTAAGCAGGCGGCCGATCAAGAACTCCATGGAGAGGTAATAGACTCGCTTGACATTCTGCTTGTGGTAGCGCTGTTGGGTCTTGATCCAGCGCTCCATCATGCGGTCGCGGACGGCGTAGGCCAAAGTCATGAAATCGTCATGCGGGGTGGCCGTGTACTCGTCCTTGGCCAGGGCGAAGGTCCGCCGCTCCAGGAAGGATTGCTCGATGGAGCTGACGCTCAGGCCGTTGCGCAGGCGGGCGCCGGCGGGCAGCGGTGCGGCCGCCGGAGGGCCGGTCCTGGACTTGGTCGTTGGCATATTAAGTATGATACCACTTTAGGGAAAAACCATGGATAAACCCCGGGCCTTACTTCTAGAAAATATCCATCCCGACGCGGCCGCGCGCCTGGCCGCGGCGGGCTTTGCCGTGACGCGGCGCCCCGACGCCAGCTCCGAGGCGCAGTTGCGCCGGCTCCTGCCGGGCGTGACCCTGCTCGGCGTGCGCTCGCGCACCCAGGTGACGGCTGCGGCCCTGGCGAAGGCCGACTGCCTGCTGGCCATAGGCTCTTTCTGCGTGGGCACCGACAACGTGGACCTAGACGCCGCCGCCGCCCGCGGCGCGGCGATATTCAACGCGCCCTACAGCAACACGCGCAGCGTGGCCGAGCTGGTGATCGGCGAGGTCATCATGCTCATGCGGCGCGTCTGCGACCGGAGCCGCCGGCTGCACGAGGGCGTCTGGGATAAATCGAGCGCCGGCAGCCGTGAGGTGCGCGGCAAGACCTTGGGCATCATCGGCTACGGCAACATCGGAGGGCAGGTCGGCATACTCGCCGAGGCCCTAGGCATGCGGGTCCTGTACCACGACCTAGTGGAGAAGCTCTCCTTGGGCAACGCCCGCCGCTGCGCCTCCCTGGCCGAGCTGCTGCGCCAGTCGGATGTGGTCACGGTGCATGTGGACGACCGAGCGCGCAACGCGGGCTTGATCGGAGCGCGCGAACTGGCCGCCATGCCCGCGGGGGCGATGATCATCAACGCGAGCCGCGGCAAGGTGGTGGACCTGCAGTCACTGGCGCGGGCCCTGCGGCGGGGCCGCTTGTCGGGCGCGGCGGTGGACGTGTTCCCCCAAGAGCCCGCCGCCGATGGCAAGGGCTTCCGTAGCCCGCTACAGAACGCCCCCAACGTGATCCTGACGCCCCATGTAGGCGGCAGCACCCAGGAGGCGCAAAGCAATATCGCAGCCTATGTCTCGGATCGCCTCAACGCCTACCTGAGCATGGGCGACACCTTCTATTGCGTGAACCTGCCCCAGGTGCACCTACCGGTGATGCGCGACTCGCACCGACTGCTCCACATCCACCGCAATGTGCCAGGAGTCATGTCCCAGATCAGCTCCATCCTGGCCGCCCACGGCATCAACATTACTGGCCAGTACTTGGAGACCAACGAGCGCGTGGGCTACGCGATCACCGACATCGCCAAGAAGTACGACAAGCGCGTGCTCCAATCGCTGGCGGACATCAAGGAAACCATCCGCCTGCGGGTCTTGTTCTAGCTCCGTGACGCGCCTAAAAGTGTTGGCCGCCGTCTTCATCTGGGGCGCGGCCTTTGCTTTTACCAAACGGGCACTGTCCGAACTCTCCCCACTCGCGCTCACCCTGATGCGCAGCGGCCTGGGCAGCCTCACCATGCTGCTTTGGGCCCGGACGCCGGGCCTCTTCCGGGCCATGCGGCCGAAGGAATGGATGCAGCTCGGCGCCATCGCGCTCTCAGGCGTAGTCGGCCAGCAGCTCATCCAGGCCTACGCGCTGCGTGGCACCAGCGCCAACCACGCCGGTTGGATACTCGCGGTTACGCCCATCATCGTGGCGCTGGCCATGACGCTCTTCTTCGGCGAGCGTATCGGCCCGCGCTGCTGGTCCGGCTTTGCGCTGGGTGTCGCGGGCACCGCCCTCGTGGCGCTCTCGCGCCAGAGCGTCTGCGGCGTGGGCCTCATCGCCACCCGGCGCGGGGACCTGCTCATCATGGCCAGCTGCTGCAACTGGGCTCTCTACGTCATCATGATGGACCGCTGGCTCCGGTCGCGCTCCCAACGCGCGGTCACGGTCATGAGCATGGTGACGGCCTTCGGGATCAACGCCGCCGTCGCCTTGGCCGGCGGCCAATGGCGGGAGCTGGCCCATGTCAGCGCCGGGATTTGGGCCTGCCTGGGCTACCTGGGCGTCCTGTCCTCCGGCTTCGGCTACCTCTGGTGGAACGCCGGGGTCGAGGCGATCGGCCCGTCGGCAACCGCGGCCTTCCTCTACCTGGAACCCCTGGCCGCGCTGGTCGCGGGCCGCCTCCTGCTGGGCGAGGGCATAGCCGCCACCGCGCTGCTGGGCGGAGCGCTCATATTGCTGGGAGTCTACCGGGTCAATTCTGGCCGGGAGCTGCCCCGCGCTCCCGAAGAAGCGGCATGAACGGCGGCGCCGGACGGCTTCGATAACAGAGCCGCAAACCTGCCTGAGATGCGCACGGGCAGCGGGGCGGGCTTGAGCTCGCCCTCATCAAGCAAGCCGGCGGCACGCGCGGCGGTCCGCAGTTCGCGTGCGTCCCGCGCGAGCGGGGCGATCCTTATGATCCCCATCCGCGCCTGCTGCTCCTCCAATCTCCGGTGCAGAACCTCGTTGTTCCAGGCCGCCGCCATCCGGGCCGGCTCGCCGATGGCGCGTCCCCCGAAATGTTTCGGCCCCGCGGACGGGGCGGGCAGGGCCGTCACCGAAGCGCTCTTGATGACCGGCAGGGGGACGGGCGCCTGGCCGCGGTGCCATTGATAAGCCACGAACGCGGCCACGCCGACGCAGAGGCCCCAGGCCAATACGCGCGGGGATAAGACCCCGCTCCGGGACGGCATCACGCCGCGATCAGGACCTTCTTGCCGCTCTTGGCCGGCTTGCCCATGAGCTCATCGCGCAGGAGGTCAGCCTTGTCCGTCTTCTCCCAGGAAAAGCCTTTCTCCTCACGGCCGAAATGGCCGAAAGCGGCGGTGGCCCGGAAGATGGGCTGGCGCAGTTTCAAGGTCTCGATGATGCCCCGCGGAGTGAGCGGGAAGTGCTTGCGCACCGCGGCCTCGATGCGGCTCTCATCCACCTGGCCCGTGCCGTGGGTATCAAAATAGACGCCCACCGGCTCGGCCACGCCAATGGCGTAGGCCAACTGGACCGTGCACTCGTCGGCCGCGCCCGCGGCCACCACGTTCTTGGCGATGTAGCGGGCCATGTAGCAGGCGGAGCGATCCACCTTCGTTGGGTCCTTGCCGGAGAAGGCGCCGCCGCCGTGCGGGGCGCGGCCGCCGTAGGTATCCACGATGATCTTGCGGCCGGTGACGCCCGTGTCGGAGACCGGCCCGCCAACTACGAACTTTCCCGTGGGATTAATGAGGCAGCGGGTCTCGCGGTCCATCAGGCGCTTGCCCAGGACCGGTTTGATGATGGCGTCGATGATCTCGTTGCGGGCCCTGTCCGTGATCTGTTTGCCCGAGCGGTCGAGGATCTCGGTAGTGTGCTGTGTGGAGACCACCACGGTGTCCACGCGCAGGGGCCGACCGTCGAGGTACTCGATGGTGACCTGCGACTTGCCGTCCGGCCCGAGATACTTGAGGCCGCCCGCGCGGCGCACGTCGGAAAGCTTGCGGCAGAGCCGGTGCGCGAGCATGATGGGCAGCGGCATGAGCTCCGGGGTTTCCCGGCAGGCGTAGCCGAACATGATTCCCTGGTCGCCGGCCCCGCCGGTATCCACGCCCTGGGCGATGTCCGGAGACTGACGGCCGATGCAGTTGACCACGGCGCAGGTGGCGGCCTCGAACCCGTATTTATGATGATTGTAGCCGATCTCGCCGAGGACCTGGCGGACGAGCTGGTCCACGTCCACGAAAGTCTTGGTGGTGATCTCGCCTCCGACGATGACCATACCGCGGGTCACGAAGGTTTCGCAGGCGACGCGGCCGGAGGGATCGTCCTTCATAACGGCGTCCAGGACGCCGTCCGAAATCTGGTCGCAGACCTTATCGGGATGGCCCTCGGTCACGGATTCTGAAGTAAAATAGTACCGGCCGTTGCCGCGTTGCATGGTGCCTCCTAGAGTGTCACACGAAACAACAAAAAATATCATAGAAAATTTCCCCCGCCCGACTCAAACGCCAGGCGCGACCCCAATCCTCAAACAAGGATGATCAATAAGAAATCACTCCTGTCCGGTTAAAATTCGAGGCATAGTTGGGGGTCGTGACCTTTGAGGCGTGCCAGCCTGGATTCGTTTAGACTGAGCAGATCAAAAAGCGAAGCGCGTTCGAGCAGAGT
>CAIRTQ010000064.1 GCA_903881545.1 uncultured Elusimicrobia bacterium | reverse complement strand
GCCGGTCGAGCCGTTGGGGGCAAGAAGATATTCATGTTATCCACACTTGTCCACAGCAATTCACAAAGAGAAAAAGAAGCAAAAAGAGAAAGGACCGGCCTATGACGGCTTCGGTAACATTTTTAGATGAGTTGACACGGCCAACCCGCATCCTGTCTCCCTGGTGGCGCCGGGTTCTTACGGCACGATTCGCAGCGAGGTCTTCTTGCTTCCGGCGCTTGCGCCGGGGCCCGCGTCGCTGGCGGCGCGGGGGTCGGTTTGCGCTTGGCCGTCCTTGAGGAATAGATAGTGATAGCGTCCCGCCGGCAGGGGCAGCATGATCTCCCATACCCCGCCCCGGCCGCGGGTCAGGGGCAGGGTCCCCGCCTTCCAGGCGTTGAAGTCCCCGATCATCTCGACCGACTTGGCCCGGGGCGCGCGCAGGCTGAACTCCACGAAATGGAGGTTGGCGTCCGCTAGAGGCGCGGCGCCGCGCCCGCGGTCGAGGAAATCGACCTGCGTCGGCCGGATGGTCCCCGGCGCGGCTCCGGTCAGGAACCCATAATAGGATTGGATGCAGCGCAGCAGGACCGCGGAGGGGACGGCCAGGAGCGCGGCTAAGGCGAAGACGAAGGCCCAGAATGCCCACTTATCGCGTCCGAAACGATCGCCCACGGCCCCATCTTATTACTTTGCGCGGGAACTGTCTAATGCAGTTGTGGTATATTTAGGATATGATTTTCCTGGCGGCAGGCGCTCTGGCTGTGATGTGCGCCGCCGGTCCTGCGGCCGCGCCGGTCGCCGGCGCGGCCGCTGCGGACATCCTGGCCGAGGCCGACCGTCTCTATCTTCACAGGGACCAGGGTTCCAACCTCACCGCCGCCGTTACCCTATTGGAAGAAAGGCTCCGCGTGGCCGATGCGGACCCCCAGGTTCTGTGGCGCCTGGGCCGCTGCCTGGTGCGGCAAGGCGAACAACGCGTGGATCGGGCTGGAAAACTCGCGGCCTACGATCGGGCTGAAAGCCTTCTGCGCCGAGCCGTTGATTTGGATCCTCGCGCGGCCTCCGCGCATTACTGGTTCGGCATCGCCATGGGTCGGCGCGGTGAGACCCGCGGCATCCTACGGTCCCTGTTTCTTGTTGGACCGCTGCGGCGCGAGATGCACGCCGTATTGGAGCTCGATCCCAAGCATGGAGGGGCGCACCACGTGCTTGGCGAGATGCTGCGTGAGCTCCCGGCGTTCGCCGGCGGCGATAAGAAGGCCGCGGCGCGCGAGCTGGAGACCGCCGCCCGGCTGGAGCCGGACGAGGCGGCGCATTTCACCGCTTTGGCCCAAGCTTATCTGGACCTAGGCCGGCGGGCTCAGGCGCGGGCCGCCCTGGAGCATGTCTTCACCATCCGAAGTCCCGTCGACCCGGGGGAATATGTCGAGGATGTCCTGGAGGCCCGTGAGATGCTGAAGAAGCTGCCCTAGTTGGAATCTGTCCCGGGCTTCTCGAAAGGCAACGGCAGCGGCGATTCCACGCCGTCCGTGAAGCGGACTCCGCGCTTGAGTTCCAGGGTCCGCGCCTCGGACTCGGCGGCGCCGGGCTTGAGCACCACGATCTGCACTGTGGTTCCCGGCGGGCCGTAGATGGCGGCCAGCGCCGAACTGAAATCTAGATTTCCGGCGGCCCGGCCTGCGATCTCGGTGATAATATCTCCCACGCGCAGCCCCTCTTTTTCCGCCGAGCGGCCCGAGATGAGAAGCGTGACTTTGAAGACCCAGCCTGTTTCTGTTTCCTTGGTATTGATCCAGAAGCCCGGCCCGGCGGAATAGAACTGCGGGGGTTCGGTGATGACAAGCGGCTCCAAAAGCTCCAGGCGCAGCCGCATCGCGGGTTCCAGAAGGCGTCGTCGTCTCTTCTTGGGGTCGGTGGCCACGGAATCGCCTACTACCAAGGTCCCACCGGGGCTTACCCTGACTACGGGCTGCTCTCCCGCCGCGTCCGTGAGGCGAGCGGAAATGGGGACGAAGTGCCCGCCGGAAAGGGCGGCCTTGAAGAAATGGATGCGCAGGGAGCGCGTCCCGTCGCTCGCCGACGTCTGCACGACCTTGCCCCAGACCTTGCTGTGGGGCGGCACGCAAAGGAAATCCATGTTGGCGTCGTTGGCCACGGCCATGGTCACCTCGCCCTCCAGGACGTCGCTGGCGGCGACCGTCTCGGGGATGCCGGCCGGGAAGCGTATCCACAGGCTCTGCCGTGCCGGGATGAGGACCCGCAAGGGGGGGGCGTGAGCCACGGACCATTCTGCGGCCTGTGCGGCCTGCTCCAGGCGTTCGGTCCGGCGCAGGTCCTCGACCAGGGAGAGCTCCTTGGGCCCGCGCGTGAAGGCCGGCTCTTCGCCGAGGGGCGGAGACTGCACGGGCACGGTGCGTGATCCCCTGAGCAGGACCGCGGATAGCCGCGCGCCCCGGTCCCATGCCCGCCAGGCCTGCGCGGCCGCGGCGCGGGAATGCGCGGCGGCCGCGTTGAGGTAAACCAGCCGGTCCTGCGGCAGCACGCCGAGTTCGCTGCTTTCAGAATCGGGCCAGACCGAAAGGACCGCGGCGGAATTATCGCCGTCGCGCAGGGAGACGCCGAGTTCCGCGAGAGCAGTTTCCGGGACGACGGTCGCGGGAGATTCGGCCTTCGGCGCGGACTCGGCAGCGGCCGGGGGCTTGGCCGTCCGTGCCGGTCGGCCTGGGTTCGGGTTCGGCGTTGCGGCGCGGGCGGATCCCGCCGCGGCCAGGAGGAGGCACAGCGCCAGGGCGGAGTGTCGTTCGGTCGGGCTCATGGGCCGTCCTCCGCCGCGCCGGCCGGCTTATGGGTCGGGGCTTCCTGTTTAGCTTCTTTGCTGCGCAGGGCCGCGGTCTCGGTAGCCAGCTTGCGTCTTTGCGCGGCCACATCGGCCATGACGTCGGCGAGTCCGGAATCCGCGCCCAGCTTGGCGGCGACGGCGTCGGGCAGGACCATGGCCGCGCCCGCGGCCTTGGCCAGCTTCTCCGCCTTTTCGCGTTCGGGGGTGAAACAGGCCGGCCGGTTCAATGTGCCGATGCGCGCGATGACGGGACGGAGCAGCTCCAGGCGCTCGGCTGCAATAGGTTCGGTGGGCGCCAGACGCAGCTGCTCCGCGAACCTGGCGCGCCAGAGCTCGTCGGAACGCACCGCCAGAAGGTCGAGCTCGGACCTGCGGGCTCCCGCGGCGGTCTTGCCGCAGCGGGCCGCGGGGTCGGCGTCGAGGATGGCCAGTCCCCGGGACAGGTCTTCGGCCGCCAGGGCGAACCGGCAGGCCGCCCGGTGCAGTGCGGCCTGGCTGTAATTTGCGGCGAAGGCCTTTTGGTCCGCGGCGCGGCGCGCGATGAGCTCCCGCAGGCGGCGGAGTTCGGAGATGCGCCGGTCGCAGCCAGCGGGCAGCGCGCGAGCCATGGCCATGGCCGCATCGGTGGCCTGCGGGTCGTAGCGGCAAGCCTCGGGCGCGGATTCGGCGCGCGCCGCGGCCATGGCTTTTTCCACTGCGGCCAGCCGCCCGGCGTCGCCTTCCGTTTGCGCCTGCCGCAGACGGGCGGTCTCCAGCAGCTCCCGGTATTGCGGCTTCTCGCCGGCGGAGCCAGCGAGCGATTCCGCGAACCTCGCGTAGGCGGCGGATGCGCCCTTGAAGTCGCAGGTGAGGTTCTGATTGTCGGCCGCGGCGAGCTTGAGGAGCGCGAGTTCTAATTCCTGGGCGACCGGGACGGCGAGGCTCTCCATGACGGCGTTTCCGAAAGGCGCCGATATCACGGAACGGAACGTGAAGCTGTCCGAGCCGGCCAACTCCATGCGGCGGGAGAAGGCGTAAGGGCCGCCATTGCCGCGTCTGACCGTCCGAGTCTGCGCGTCGCGCAGACCGCCGGGGAATTCCCGGAAGGTCGTCTCATCGATATCGATGCTAGCGCCGGCGCTCAGGCCGTCGATCCAGTAGCCCCCGCTGACCACCGCGGTGTCTCCCAACTCGTGCCGGCCAAGATGGAGCGGCTTCTCGAGGTGCAGTCCTGCCGATGCCAGTTCGGGGACGGGCGCCGGCGGCGCGGCGGTCTGGATCGCGCCCTCGAGCTCGGTGAGCAACTCCGATCGGGCGCGGAAGACGGCGGCCACGGCCTCAAGGCGCTGTAGATCGCGCGCGATGGTGGGTCGTTTCCCCATTTCGTCGACCTGACGGCGGATGCGCGCCAGCGCGTGCCAGCGGCTCTGGTCGCCGAGGTAGCGTCGCAGATCCGCGCGCAGGGCGTCGGAGGGCTCGCCCAAACGCTGGTCCGCAGCCAGCCGCGACGAAACGTCCACCTGGTAGTGCTCCCGGGCGTAAGCGGTGAAATGCGCGGATGCTCCAGGTACGGGGTGCAGCCCGCTGAGGTAGGTGTCGAAATAGGGTTTGACCGCCGGCTGCGGGTCCGCCATAAGGTTGGCATGGGTCTGGTTCGCGAAGGCCTTTCCCCATGGGGTGTCGAAGAGGTTGGGTTCGGGGCTCGCGGGCGGAGCCGGGGCGGCCGACGCATGGTTCGGCGCGGAGGCCAGCGCCTGACATTCGTCATGGAAGGCGGACATGGCATCGAGCAAGGCGTGGAGTTCAGCGGTCATCAGGCCTTCGGGGGGGAGTTCGCCCAAGGCCAGGAATGGCAGCGGACCCGGCAGCGCCATGTCGCGGTCGAGCTTGATGTTGGCGAGAGACTCGGAGAATTGCGCCACGGCCTTGGCGTTGCGCGCGATGCCTTCCAAGGACTTCCAATGCACGACCTGCAAACGGTAGGCCTCGGGTTTGCCTTGGAGGACGACATAGCCGCGCTCTTGGAGCGCCGCCATTCCTTGCGCCCCAAAGGTGTCCAGCAGCCATTGTCCAGGCGAGGGTGGCGGCGCCTTCGCGGGCGCGGGCGGGCGTTCCGCCGTAGACGATGTGGTCTGCGCCTGCTGTTGCGGCGCGGCCGCAGCAGCAGGGAGCAGGAACACGCTCAGCCATGCGGCTGCGACCATGGTCATAGCTGGTAATGCGAGGAGATGGAGGCGATCTTCTCGCCCAGTTCCTCGGCATGGCGGCGGGCCGCGTCTGCCTCGGGCAGTCCGGCCAGGGCCGCGCTGATATCCGCGGAAGCGGACTTGAGGTCGCTGAGGTCCGCGGCGAGCCGCCCACGCAGGCGCTCCTGCATCTGCGCGAAATCCTGGGCCAGTTCTTGGTGCGTGTCCAGCTTGCGGATGCGTACCGGGACGGAGAAGTTGCCATTGCCCAGCCGCGCCGCGGCCGCGGCAAGCACGCGCAAGGGGCCGGCGTAACGGTGGGACCAGACCAAAGCGATGAGGGCGCTGGCCAGGACTGAGATGGCGGCGCTGATGATGACGGGCCCGCGCAGGGCTTCTCGGACCCAGTCCAGGGAATGAAAGAGTTCGTGGCTCAATTGGGAGGATTCTTCCAGGCCGTGGAAGACGCTGTAAGCCACCAGGAAAATGCTGCCGATGACCAGGGCCATGGCCAGGGCCAGCATTTGGAGCTGGAGCGGGGGATCGACCCAGAATCGGCGCCGTTTCTGGTCTGTCATGGGCGGTATCCTAACAAGAGCAGAATGTATTGTCAAACGAAAATATTCGTGAAAGTATATACTACGGGCCGCGCCAAGCGCGGCCCGTAGTATAGTAGGGCTTCTTCGAGAGGCAGTTAGGCCTTGCCGCCGAAATACATCTTGGCGCCCATCCTCAAGCCCGGGAACAAGAAGGCGCCGAAGTGGGTGCCCGTCTTAGCATTCTCTGCGCCATGAATCCCGAAGTTCAACACGTCGCCCTCGAAGAACATGCCGAAGTCCTTGGAAACCTTGACCTCGATGCCGACGCCGGCTTTGATGATGTCCAGCATCCACCCATTGTTGGAGGGGCTGGACTGGTTGAGGAACGTGAAGTTCAGGGGCCTGCCGGTCAGGTAGAGGCTTCCGGAAGGCTTAGAGACGATGTCGTAGTAGACCGCCGGGGCGACCGTCATCCCCAGGTCGGTCGTGGAGGGCGTGGCGCCGGAATTGTACAGCAGGAAGCCCAGGTCTCCGCCCAGGCGCCATTTCTGGTCGATGCCGTAGAGGAAAGAAACGCCCTGCGTCTGGACCGCGGCGTCGAGACCGTAATTGCCGCTTCCATAGTGATTGAAGCCGACGAACCCTCCGACTTCCTTGACCCCGGTCCAATCCACGGCGGAAGCCATGGGCGAGAGCATAGCGACGAGGGCGAGCGTTCCGATGGTCCGGATTGTTTTTCTATTCATGAGTGATTGCGCCTCCTTGGTCTACACCGCATGCGCGGCTTGCTTACCGATAATTGTAAGATTCTACGATTCGAATGTCAAAAGTAGGTAAAAACCGCGAGCCCTATAGATATTTCTGGTAGAAATCGATGATCCGCCGGTCGTACTCCGCGCCCGCGGCTTCCCGGCACTTTCCGTGTGACGCCCCCGGAACCATCCAGAGCTCCTTGGGCTCCTTGGCGGCGGCGAAGAGTTCGCCCACATCGTCCGGCGGCATCAGCCGGTCCTCGGCTCCGCCGATGACCAGGACCGGCCGGGGCGCGAGCCGGGAGACGAACCGGACCGGGCTGTAGGTGTCCACATCGTTGCGGCCCACCCGCCGGCGCAGCATCCATAGGACTGCCATCATGAGGGGGAAATAGGGGATGCGCAGGTTCTTCCAGCTCCAGCGCCGCACCACCTGTCGGTAGTCCGTGAACGGGCTCTCCAGGACTACCGCCTTGATCTCCCGGCACTCGTGCGCCGCCATGGCGGCCACGGCCGCGCCCATGGACAGGCCGAATACGCCGAGCCGGGCCAGGCCCTGCGGCCGGTGCCGGCGCAGGTAGGACATCGCGGCCCGGAAATCCACGACCTCCAGGCAGCCGATCGTCGTGAACTCCCCGTCGCTTTCCCCGTGGGAACGGTGGTCGAAGTAGAACAGGTTGAAGCCGCCCGCCGAGTTGAGAAAAGAGGTTTTCGCCAGCAGTTCACCCTTGTTGTCGCCCCAGCCGTGGCACATGATCAAGGTCCGTGAGTCTCCGGTGCGGGAGGGCACGAACCAGCCTTTGAGTTCGAGGCCGTCCGGGGTCGGGAAGGAGACCTTCTCGTAAGGCAGGCCGAAGTGTTCGGGGAAGACCGAGAGGGCGCTCATTCTCGGAGGATGCAGGATGAGGCCGGAACCCCACCAGCCGATGGCCAGTACCCCGAGCGCCAGCACGAAGGTGACGACTGTAGCAATCGCAAGGATGGTCATGGCCGCGGCCGGACTTCCTCCGGCGTGGGCCGTAGGCGGCGCAGGAGCGCGGCGGCCGTGGCCCGCCCCGCCGGCTTCCAATCCGGGGCCAAGTCGCAGACCGGCGCCAGGACGAAGGCGCGCCCGGCCGCGTCGGGATGGGGCAGGCACAGCCAGGGGGTGCGCAGGCGGCGGCCCGCGTAATCCAGGATGTCCACATCCAGCGGCCGCGGGCCCCAGCGGCGGCCGGGCTTGCGGCCGGCGCGGGCTTCTAGGCGTTTGAGCTCGACCAGAAGTCCCATGGGCGAGAGTGCTGTGCGATAGCGCACGGCCATGTTGAGATAGCGCGGCGCTTTTGGGCCGACCGCCGCGGTGTCATAGAGGCGGGATCGGGCCAGGACCTTCCCGCCGGGGATGCGGTCCAGCCAGCGCAAGGCGCGGCGCAGGTTTTCCCGGCGCCGGCCCAGGTTGGCGCCCAGCAGCAGCAGGCATTCAGGCATCGCTATTTAGAGCCTTCGTCACTTGGCCGGGAACATGTCCGGCATGTCGTAGAGCCCGGGTTTTTTACCGACGATCCAGAGGGCCGCGCGCAGGGCGCCTTGCGCGAACACGTCGCGCGAATGCGCGCGGTGCGTCAGCTCGAGGCGCTCGCACGGTCCGGCCAAGGTGACGGTATGGTCGCCCACCACGTCGCCGATGCGCTGGGAGACGACCGCGGGCGCGCGGCCACTGCGGGCGGCCCCGGCGATGCGGGCCAGGCGCAGGGCCGTTCCGGAGGGGGCGTCCTTCTTGAGGCTATGGTGCGTCTCGCTGATCGAGATCTCATAGTCCCGGAGCGAGGACGCCGCGGCCTGGAGCAGGGCGCCCAGGACATGGACTCCGGGGCTGAAATTCGGGGAGAGGAAGAGCGGGATGCGGCGGCTGGCGGCTTTGAGCCGAGCCTGCTGGGCGGAGTCGAAGCCCGTGGTGCCCACGACGGCCGGCTTGCGCGCCGCCGCGGCGAGCCCAGCGAAACGCACCGCGGCCTCCGGCGCGGAGAAATCTAGGAGCACGTCGGCCGCGCGCAGGGCTTGGGGCAGGCGCTCGGGCTCCAGACAGCCCGGGCCCGGGTGGCGGTCTATGAGCGCCGCGAGCCGGAAGCGGCCGTCCCGCGCGGCAAGTGCCGCCACGCGCCGGCCCATGCGGCCGGAGGCTCCGGTCACGACCAGACGCAGGATCTGGCTCATTTTCAGAGGGGGGCCTGGAAGGCCTGGTTGATGTAGAGCGTCTGCCAGGCCTTGAAGTATTCCTTGAGGAAGTCGCGATAGATCGAGATGAGGCGGACGTTGCGGAAATCCAGGATCTCGAAAGAACGGGAAAAGACGATGTAGTCCCAGCGCCGGCCGCCCACGCGCCGGAACGCCGGGAAATAGGCGCTGGGCAGGAATCGGGCGCTCAAGGCCTGGGCCTGGATCTCGGGCGAGTAGGCGTCCACCAGCAGCTCGATATAGCTGACCCCGAGGGCGTTCAAGGCCGCGGCGATGCTGTCGAAGACCAGGGCGCTGTCCGTCTCGTTCGTGTGGCCGCCCAGGATCAGGCTGCTGCGGTCGGGCCGGCCATGATGCAGATAGACCTCGGTCTTCTGGTCCGGCGTGACCAGGAGCAGATTGGGTTCGTGGAAGGGGACGAAGGTCGTGGCGAAGACGCCGCGGTTGCGCTGCCGCGCGAAACGGTGCCGGACGAAATGGGGGGCGCTGATGCTTTCGAAGGAGAGCAGCTCCGGCGCGGGCCCCGCGGCGGGGCGGACCGCGGCCTTGCGCAGGATCGGCCGGCCCAGGTCGAGCTGTCCGCGCACCAGGCGGTGGAATGGCTCCAGCTCGGGGATCAGGACCACGGGGGTGCGGCGCCGGCGCAGGGCCGCGGGCGTGAAATTGGCCGCCAGGCAGTGCGTCTCGTGTTCGAAGACCTTGTGCGCGTTGGGGAAGATTCCCAGTTTGGCGAAGCCGAGGTTCTCGGTCATGTGCTGGGGCGCGGTCGTGACCGTGCGCGTGGTGGCGTAGACCACGTCGGCCCGCGGCCGGGCGCCCGTCAGCTCCCGCATGACCGCGGCCATCATGGTGTTGGCCAAGTCATGCTTGCGGTGCGCCTTGACCACCACCGCGCCGAAGGCCTTGGCGATGCGCTGGGCATGGTCGAGTTCGAAGACCAGGCTGGCCACGATGCGGCCCTGGAATTCGGCCAGGAGCCAATAGCACGAGGGGCTTTCGATGGCCCGGCGCATCTGGGCCGGGTCCAGGATCAGCGACAAAGGATAATTGGCGCCGTAGACCTCGGCATAGAGGGCCCGGATGCGGCGCATGTCCGTGACGGCGGCGCGGCGCAGGCGGATCGGGGCGCCGCTCGGGCCGGGCAACGTGCTGTCGAGTCTTGGGAAGGGCTGCATGGCGGAGGGATATTCTACCATCTTGGCCGCCGGCGGAGCGTCTGATTTTTCGGCGCGGGAGAATGGGGGCGCAGCTAGAGGAAGCCCGCCTGGCGCAGGCTGTCCACGTAGAGCGGGATCAGCTTGTCGTAGTCGACCGCGCGGCCGAGCCCGGCGGCGGCGAGCCTGGCGCGGGTGCGGGCGTGCTCCACCGGCAGGCCGGCTCCCGGGATGTCGCCGGAGGCGTAGAACTCGCGGATCGTCCAGAGGGCGTTGTCCTCGCCGATCCCCGGCAGGAGCCGCTGCCAGTCCCGCGGGGCCAAGGGCCGGGCCGGGCAGCCGCAGGCGGCCAGCTTGGTGAAGAACTCTCGTTGGCTCAGGCTCTCCGGGTTGTCCAGATTCGCGACCGAGACTCCCGGCCGGGGCGAGAGTGCGAGCGCCGCTATCGCGCGGGCCAGCTCGTCGACCGGCGTCATCTCCACCCGTGCGGTGGTGTTGGGATACGCTCCCAGCTGCAAGCACCCCTTGATGAAGAGCCAGAAGTGATTGTTGGCGAAGTTGGAGAAGCCCGTGGCGGAGGCTCCCGTGATGTTGCCGGGGCGGGCGATCAGGACCGGGAGCCCATAGCGGGCGCCGGCCGCCGCAACGAGCTGCTCCGCCGCCCATTTGCTTAGGAGGTAGCCGTTGTCCGCGGCCGGCGGCTCGGGGCGGACCTCCTCCTTTATGGAGGAGGCGCCCGCGGCGAGCGCGCCCGCGGTCAGCGTCGAGATGAAGCAGAAGGACTTGAGCTTGCCTGGCGCGGCGAGCTCGAGCAGGGCGTTCGTGCCGCCTACATTGGCCGCCCGCAGCGCCTGATAGCCGTGCAGATGGTGGACGAAGGCCCCGCAATGCGCGATGGCGTCGATCTCCGCGGCGAGTCCCGCCCGCGCGCTCCCGGAGAGGCCCAGGCCGGGCGCCGCGAGGTCGCCGGGCAGGACGCGGACCCGCTCCCAAGCGATGTCAAGCCGGGCCGCGTGAGCCTGCCGGCGCAGGGCTTGCCCGCCGGCGTGCTCGTCTACGCAACGCAAGAGGCAATGCACTGATTCGGCCCGGCGGCACAACTCGGAGAGCAGGTGGATGCCCAGGAATCCGCCGCCGCCCGTGAGCAGGAAGCGCCGGGGCGGCCGCGTCAGCGAGGCGGGGGGCGCCGGGCGGGGGACGGCGAGCTCCGCTCGGGCGTCGGCGATGGCATCGGCGACGTCGCCAGCGATATGTCCGGCGGCGCCGCCGCGCGCCAGCGCCGCGACGGTGGGAGCGCCGTAGAAGTCGCCGATGGCGAATTCCAAGTCCAGGCGCTGGCGCAGCTCGGCCTGCATGCGCACGACCAAGAGCGAGTTGCCGCCCAGGTGGAAGAAGCTCTCGTCTCGGCCCACGCCCTTGAGGCAGAGCACCTCTTCCCATACGTCGGCGATCGCGCGCTCCCGCCCCGGCCGCGGGGGATTGGCGCAGGCCTTCGCGCTGACCATGGGCAGCGCGGCCCGGTCGATCTTCCCGCTGGGGGATAAGGGGAAGGATGGGAGGCGGACGAAGAAAGCGGGGACCATGTAGTCCGGCAGGAAGGCCGCCAGGTGTCCGCGCAAGGCCTCGGCGTCGGCCGCCTCGGGGGCCAGGTAATAGGCCACGATGCAGCGGTTCTCGCCTTGTCCCTTGACCGCGCAGACCGCCTGCGCGATGCCGGGGAAGGACGCCAGACGGCTCTCGATCTCCCCGAGCTCGACGCGGAACCCCCGCAGTTTGATCTGGGCGTCGTTGCGCCCGACGAACTCGATGGCGCCGTCCGGCAGGAACCTCCCCAGGTCTCCTGAAAGATACATCGTCGCGTAGGGCGAGGAGCCGAACGGATCGACGACGAAGCGCTCCATGGTCTGCTCGTCGCGCCCCAGGTAGCCCCGGGCCAGCCCTTCGCCCGCGATGCAGATCTCGCCCACGGCTCCGTTCGGGACGGGCTGTTTCTCGCGGTTGAGCAGGTAGATGCGGTAGCCCGGCAGGGGCCTGCCGATGCTGCGGTAGGAGGTCCCGGGAGCGATCCGGCCCAGCGACGCCATCACCGTGCATTCCGTGGGCCCGTAGAGGCTGACCAGTTTCGTCCGGGCCGACCACCACGCGGCGCTGGCCTCGTCCAGGGTGTCGCCGCCGAAAGCCAGGACCTGCAGTCCGGGCCAGGGCTTGCGCGGCAGGCCGCGCAGCATCGCGGGCGCCAGGATCACGTGGCTGAGCCGCGCCGCCTGAAGGTCTGCGTGGAGGCGGGCGGGATCCTGGCGCGCGCCTTCAGGCACGACATGGAGCCGCCCGCCGTTGAGCAGCGGGATGAATATCTCAAGCACGCTGGCGTCGAAGTTCGTCGAGGCCACCAGGCTCAGCGAACTTTCCGACCAGAATCCCAGCTCCCACGCCGCGGCCAGGATCATCCGCACGACATAGCGGTTCTCGACCATCACCCCTTTCGGGGTCCCCGTGGAGCCGGAGGTGTGGATCACATAGGCTAGGCCGTCGGCGGCGGTAGGCGGCGCGCGCCGGGCCCGGGCAGCCGGCCCGCGGCGCGACGGCAGGGCGCAGAATTTTAGGCCCGTCAGCCCGGCGCCTTGCAGCGCCGCCCGGCTGGCATCGTCGGCCAGGACGAAGCGCAGGCCGCAATCCTTGGCGAAATAGCGCAGGCGCTCCGGCGGGTAACGGGGGTCCAGCGGCACGTAGGCGCAGCCGCGCCTGAGTATGGCCAGCACCGCGGCGATGAGCGCCTCGTTCTTGCCCAGGCTGAGCCCCACGAGGGAGCCCGGCGCCAGCTCTCGGGGCAGCGCCGCCGCCGCCCGGTCGCTCCAGGCGTCGAGCTCGCGGTAGGTGAGCTGGCGCCCCTCGCATTCCACCGCCACGCGGCCGGCGTGGGCGCGCGCCATCTCCGCGAACCTTGCGGCGATCGAGCGCTCGGGCGGATCGAACGGGGCGCCCTGCGAGAGCTTGAGGAACTGGGCTGCCTCGGCGTCGCTTTGGTAGGCGAGCTCGGAGACCTTGGCCTGGGGCCGGCTGGCGACGGATGCGACGAGCCGGGAGAACTGGCCCGCCAGCCGTTCCATCACGGCCGGCTCGAAGAGCGAGGCGTCGTATTCGATGCGGCCCGCGATCCCGCCGTCAGCGCTCTGGTAGAGCGTGCCCGTCATGTCGGCCTTGGAGGTCAACGAGGGCAGCTCTTCGGCCTGGAATCCGGCCCCGCCGAAGTCGCCGGAGAGCCCGATGCCGCTCTGCAGGCTGAAGATCGCGTTGATCGAATCCATGCCCGCGATCTTGGCGTCGTAGGGCGTCGCGACCAGGTGCTCCTTGTCTTCGAGCATCTGCCGGTGCACCGCCGCGGCCAGCTCCCCGAAATCCTGGTCCGCCCGCACCTTCTGCCGCAGGAAGCCCATCGCCACCATCATGCCGTAGATGCCCTCGCTGCCGGGGGCGTCGCGTCCCGCGTTGGGATAGCCGCAGACGATCTCTTCCTGGTCGCTCAGGCGCCAGAGCCAGACGAGATAGATGGCAAACAGCAAGGGCGCCAGCGTGATCTCCTTGGCGTCGGCCAGGCGCTGGAGCGCCCGGGCGGTCTCCGGATCGATGCGGACCGCGGCGCAGCGGTTGGAGTCCGGGCGTTTCTGGTGGAATTGGACCGGCAGCTCCACGCGCGCCACGGCGCCGGCCAGCTTGCCGCGCCAGTAGGCGAGGGAGTCGAGGTGGGGGCGCGTCCGGCCGAGTCCGCTGCCCCAGGCGCAGTAGTCGAACCAGGTCAGGGGACGCGGCGCCACCGCGCGTCCCTGCGCCAGGGCCGCGTAGCGCTCCCCCAGCTCCGCCAGGAGGAGATTGAACGACCAGCCGTCGAACAGCGAGTGGTGGATGCAGAAGAGCAGGACCGCGGCCCCGTCCGCGACCAATATCTCGGCCCGCCAGAGCGGCGGCCGCCGCAGGTCCAGGGCCAGGCAGCGCAGGCTCTCCACGCGCGCCTCCAGCTCCGCCGCGCTCACCTTGCGGAGCCCGATCGCGGGAGGGGGCTTGGCCCCCGCTTCAACCCAGAGGCGGCCGCCCCGTTCGGCGAACGCGGCGCGGAAGATGGGGTTGCCTTCGACGAGGCCCTGCAGGGCGTCCCGCAGGCGCCGGGGCTCGGTCGCGCGCGAGAACGCGACGCGCGTGACGATGTTGTACGTGTTGTCGGAAGGGTTGAGCGTGGCCCGGGCCAGCATGAGTTCGATGAGCCGGTCCGCCACCGGCGCGGCGAGCTTGGCCGTGGCCGGGATGGGCGGCAGAAGCGGCGCCTCCTTGGGCAGGGCCCGCACCCGCTCGCAGAAATCCGCCAAGACCGGGTGCTCGAAGAGGAGCTTCGGCCGCACGGCGGCGCCCAGCCACGCCCCCAGACGGCTGCAGACCAAGGCGGCCGAGAGCGAATGGCCTCCGAGGTGGAAGAAGTGGCTCGCCAGCCCGATGCCGGCGGCCGGCGTTTTGAGCCCCTCGGCCCAGAGGCCGCGGATCCTGCCTTCCAGCTCGTCGAGCGCCGCGTCCTCCGCGCCGCCCTGGTGCGCCGTGGGATCGGGCAGGCGCGCGCGGTCGATCTTGCCGTTGACGTTGAGCGCGAACGCGTCGACCCGTACCAGGAAGGCGGGGACCATGTAATTGGGCAGCCGTTTGCGCAGCCGCCGGCGCAAGGTCTCGGGCGGGAGCTTTTCCGCCACGTACCAGGCCGCCAGCGCCTTGCCGCCCGCGCGGTCCACTGCGGCCACGTGCGCGCCCTTGACCTCGGGCTGCTCGGAGATCGCGGCCTCGATATCCCCGAGCTCGACGCGGAAGCCGCGGATCTTCACTTGGAAGTCGCTGCGGCCCAGGAACTCGAGCTCCCCGTTGGGCAGGAACCGCGCCAGGTCCCCCGAGCGGTAGAGCCGGCCCGGGCCGAAGGGGTTGGGGATGAACTTCTGCGCCGTCAGTTCGGGGCGGCGCAGGTAGCCGCGCGCCACGGCCGGGCCGCCGATGCATATCTCGCCGACTCCCCCCAGCGGCGCCAGCCCGGCGCCTTCGTCCAGAAGATAAGTCTGGCAGCCCGGCAGGGGGCGCCCTAGGTGCGTGGCGGCCTTGTAGCCGCCCAGCTCGCCCAAGGTCGCCATCACGGTCGCCTCGGTCGGGCCGTAGCAGTTGTCGAGCTTGACGAACTTGGACCAGAACCGCGCCGCCTCCTCGTCGATCGCCTCGCCGCCGCAGAACAGGGACTTGAGCTCCGGCAGGGCGCGCCGCGGCAGCAGGGGGAGCAGGGCCGGCGGCAGCCAGGCGTGGGTCACGCGCCGCTCGAGCAGGAGGGTGAACAGGGCCTCGGGATCCGTCCGGGCCGCTTCGGGCGCGACCACGAGCTCCCCGCCCCGGCTCAGCGGGTTGAATATCTCGAGCACGCTCGCGTCGAAATTGATCGAGGCGAACTGCAGCCAGCGGCTGCCCGGCCCCCGCTCGCAGGCGCCCTTGAGCGAGGCGATGAAATGCGCGAGCATCCCGCGCTCGATGACGACGCCCTTGGGTTTTCCGGTCGTCCCCGAAGTGTAGATGACATAGGCGGCGCGGCCCGGGGGGGCCGCGGCGGGGGGAAAGCCGCCTTCTCCCTGTTCCGCCAGGAGCGCCTCGATGCCGAGCACCGGGCACTTGACCAGCCCCGAGATGAGGGCGCGCGTGCTTTCATCCGTGATCACTGCGGAGCACTTGGCGTCGGCCGCGATGAGCGCCAGGCGTTCGGCCGGGGTCTTGGGGTCCAGCGGCAGATAGGCCGCCGCGCCCCAGAGCGCGCCCACGATGGCCTCGACCATGGGGCTGGAGCGCTCCAGGCAGAGGCCCACGATCGGTTCGGCGCTGCCCCGGCAATGGGGGGCGAGCCCGCTGGCCACGCGGCGGGCCGAGCGCAGCAGCTCCTCATAGGAGACCACGCGCTCCCCGTAGCGCACCGCGGGAGCCTGCGGCTGTTTGCGGGCGGCCTGGACCAGGCAGGCGATGAAATCCCGGGGCCGCGTCCGCAGCGGGCCGCCGTCGGCCAGCGCCACGGCGCGCGCCCGCAACGGCCGGGAGAACAGCTCGACGGCCCCCGCCGGACGGTCGAGTTCTTGCTCCAAGCCATCCAGCAGGACCTGGTAGTGCGCGAAGGCCGTCTTGAGGCTGGAGCTCTGCTGCGGGAACCGGGTCATCACGTCGAAGATGATGTCCTTCTCTTCCAGATCGAAGAACACGGCCACGTCTTCGTTGTCGAAGCGGTAGGAGAACGAGGGCAGCAGCGTCGCCTCCACGCCCGCGAGGGTGAGCTCCCGGTAGGGCAGCGCGTCCCGGTTGAACAGCACGTTGGTCATGCGCTGGAAGCCCGGATCGATGCGCTTGAGCTCCTGCGCCGCCTCCCGGGCCGGCAGGTCCGAGTAGTAGCGCGTCCGCGCGTGGAGCTTGGCGGCCTGCTGGAAATACCGCCTCACGCTGGCGCCCGGCTCGATGACGCTCTTGAATGCCGGCTTGTTCTCGCTGAAGCCGATGCCCTCGGGCGCGCTCCCGCTGATGCGGTGGCAGTAGGACGTCATCACCGTCTCGCTGCGGGTCAGGCGCGAGAGCAGGAGATGGAAGCTGAACAGGAGCAGCTGCCCGGGCGCGATGGCGAGTTCCCGCGCCAGCCGGACGAGCGCGGCCGAGCGCTGTTTCGACAGCCGCACCTGGAAATAGGTGGCTCCCAGGTCGCCTTCGAGGCGCGCGGGCCGCCATTCAAAAGAGGTCTCGCGGCCCAGGTGCAGCCAGAAGCGCAGGCTCTCGGCGCGCCGCGGGCTGGCCAGCAGGCGGCGCTCGGCGTCCAGGAGCTCCTCCTGCGGCAGTCCCAGGGAATCTCCCGGGGCCTCGCCCCGGTAGGCGCGCGAGATTGCGGCGAACAGCGGCTTGAGGGAGAATCGGTCGATGAGCGCCGGATGGCAGGCGAACACCAGATGGTGGTCCTTCCGGCCTTGCAGCAGGCAGAACAGGTAGGGCGCCCCGCCATCGAGGCGGAAGCCGCGGCCCGCCATGCTCTTGATGATCTCGTAGACATGCGCCTCGTCCGCCTGCCTCACGTCTATGACGCTGAGCCCCTCGCCCGGCTCGGGGCTGGCCACGATCTGATGCGAGTCGTTGATCCGGAGGAAGCGGTGGGAGAAGGGCGCCGCGGCGCGGATCGTCTCCGCGATGGCGCGGGCCAGGCGCTTCTCGTCGAGCGCGCCTTGCAGGCGGAACACGGCGCAGAGGTTGCCGCCGCCGGGCGGGGCATCGAGCATCCGGAGCTGGGTCAGGGTTGGCGCGAAGGTCCTGAGTTCCATCGGCCTACCTCTCCGCGGCCCAGCAGAGCGCCAACCAGTATCCGCCTGGCAGAGGCTGCTGGCGCAAGCGCCAGGGCCCGCCGGCCGCAGGCGCGGCCAGCCCCACGGGCTCGGCGCCGTCCCAGCGCACCGTGGTCGATTCCGGCCGGCCCGAGAATCCAGTGCCCTTGGCCTTGAGCCAGGCCTCCTTGGCCGTCCAGATCCGGAAGAAGAACTCCGTCCGCTCCGGCTCGGCTAGCCGGGAGTAGCGGGCCAGCTCCGGCCCGGACATGAAGGTCCGCGCCATCCCCTCGTCTGCCGCCGCGACGCGTTCGACATCTATGCCTACGGCCTGGTCATGGGCGGCGCAGCCCACCCAATCACCGGAGTGCGTCAGCGAGATATGCTGTCCGGGCTGGTCAGCGAGACCGGGCCGCCCGAGAGCGTCCTTGTATTCCTTGCCTGGAGCGATCCGGCTGAGCAGCCAGCCCGCGGCCAGGCACCGTGCTTGGTCTTCGGGCAACTTCAACCGTGCGGCTTGGGCCCGGCGGTCGGGACAGCAAGCCACGCGCCACCGGCGGCTGAGGCTTTCGGGTACAGGCCAAGCCAGCCGCAGCAGCAGATACCCGGGATGATCTCCCGGCTCGCCCCAAAGGTCCAGCTTAGCGTCGACCAGGGGCAACGACTTGGTAGATTCTTGGACTATGAGGGTATTGTATCATAGCGGCCGCAAACCGCCAATTTAATATAATAGCGCTGGAATTTTTCCACAACCACGCGCATGATACTGGCCCTGAGTCTCAACACCGCCCTCGATAAGACCTTGGTCCTTCGCCGCCTGGAGGCCGGCCGGCGGCACCTGCCCGAGTGTTGCCTGGATTTGGCCGGCGGTAAGGCCATCAACGCGGCCCGCGCCCTGGTCCGCTTCGGCCGCAAGGTGCACGTCCTGGGATTCGTGGCCGGGCACACGGGGCGCCGCGTCGAGGCCCTGCTCGCCAAGGAAGGCGTGCCCGCGCGCTGGATACGCCTGCCCCGGGGAGAGTCGCGGACCTGCATCACCGTGGTCCACGGCGCCATGGCCCCCACCGAGTTCAACGAGCCGGGGCCGGCGGTGCCGCGGGCCAGCCTCCTTCGCCTGGAGGCCTGTTTCCTCAGGATGCTGAAGGGCTGCCGCTTTGCTCTCCTCTGCGGACGCCTGCCTCCGGGAGTGCCGGCGGATTTCTACGCGCGGCTCATCCGCGCGGCGCGGGAGCAGGGCGTCCCCTGCGCCCTGGACGCGAGCGCGCCCGCTCTGGAACCGGGCTTGCGCGCCGGGCCGGACCTGGTCAAGCCCAACGTCGTGGAGATGGCGGAGCTGGGCCTTTCCACGGAGCCTCGGCGTTGGCGTGGCTCGCTGCAGCGTTTGGTGGGGCTCGGGGCGCGGGAGGTTTTCGTGAGCCTTGGCCCGCGCGGCGCCCTGTTGGGCACCGCCTCCGAGGCGATGCATGCGGCTGGGCCTAGACTGCGGGGCTGCCCGCTCGGCTGCGGCGATACCTTTTTAGCTGCGGCCGTCCATGGATTCCTTAGCGGCTGGCCGTTGCGGCGCCGCTTGGCCTTTGCGGTCGCGGCCGCCTCGGCCAATGTGCTGACCCTCGGCGGGGGCTTGTTCCAGGAGAGGCACCTGCGCGATATTTTGTCCCAGGTTCGGGTCCGTTCCCTCCCTAATTCAAGCCAGAATTGGTAATATCAGACCCAATGCCCGTCACGCCCCGCATCCGCTTCATCGAGTTCCTATCCCCGGCTCCGGAGAATCCGGATTCCGGATCGGCCGAGATCCGTGTGCATCTGGAGGACGGCGGATCCTCCTGCTTCGGCGCGCTCACGCCGAGCCACGTGGGGCACCGGATGAACGAGGCGGGACAGGATTTTACCTATGGCGCCCCGGCGCTTTTCGTCAAGCGCCTGGACCAGGAAGGCCTGGGCCGGGCCGTGGAAGCCATGGCCTCGGACATGGGCGGGTTCTGGCTGCGGTACTATAACTCCCGGCCTGCCCTCATGAAGAAGGCCAAGGGCGGAAGGAAGTGAACCGGAAACTGCACGTCGACGCGGTGGAGTTGACCGACGCGGAGCCGGCCGGAAGTCCCGGACATTGCAGCGCCGTGGTCCAGGTCAGTTTGGACGACGGCAGGCAGTTCTCCTTGCTCGCGGCCACGCCATCGTGGTTCACGCAAGCTTTCGCCACGGCCGGCCTGGACTTTTATTTCGGTCCCCTCGTCCTCTTCGTGCGCAGCATGGAGCTGGGGCTGGTGCGCCGGGCGGTGACGGACATGGTCAAGGGTGGGGATCAGTGGCTTTGCCGCCACGACACCCCGCGCACCACCTTGACCAAGGTGCTGGCGGAGTTCAAGGCCAAGCACCAGCCGGGCCAATAATCCTGCAGTATCCCCTCGTTTCCTTATATTAGCCGTTATTTTGCGGCGGGCGCGGCGCAGGCCGCGCCCGCCCCGGCATCGCCTTTTCCTCTGCGGTGCCGAACCTATAAAGGCCGGTGGCCTGATAGATATCAGAAAAGGTGGCTGAATCTGCCATATAGCATATTGCAATAAGCTATGAAATCTGTTAAGCTACATCCATGCGGATACGACACGGGATCCGGCCGCAGGATGTCTTGGTCCTCTTGAAGCTGGCTGCCTCAAGAGGCCAGGCGTGGCGCCAAGTCGATTTGGCGCGGGAACTCGGGCTCTCCCAGTACGAGGTCAGCATGTCCTTGGAGCGCGCGAAGAACTCCGGTTTTCTGGACGGCTCCAAGAAGCTGCTGATGCGTTCCGCTTTGCTGGAGTTCCTGGTTCACGGCATCAAGTACGTCTATCCCGCCCAGCACGGGCCCGTCTGCCGGGGGGTTCCCACGTCGCACTCGGCTCCGCCGCTTTCAAAGAGAATCGTGTCCCAGAAGCATGACCAGTACGTATGGCCCTCCGGCGAGGGCACGATGCGCGGTCAGGCTGTGTCACCCCTGTACGCGTCCGCGCCCAAGGCGGCGCTACGGGATTCCCGGCTGCATGAGCTGCTCGCTCTGGTGGATGCCATTCGGGTCGGACGCGCCCGCGAAAGGCAGATCGCTTGCGCAGAGCTTGAGCGCCGGTTGAGCGATGGCTAGAAGGACGCGGAACCTCGACATGCTGGCGGCCGTCGCCCAGGGCCTCAGCGGGCTAACGGAGAAAGTCGTCTTCGTGGGCGGCGCCACGATCGAGCTGTATCTTTCGGACCCCTCGGCTGCCGAGGCGCGGGCCACGGACGATGTGGACTGCGTCGTCGAGCTGGCGCGCCGGTCTCAGTACTACGGCCTGGAAGAGGAACTGCGCAAGTTGGGCTTCAAGCATTCCATGGACGAGAATGGTCCCATCTGTCGTTGGGAATTCCGCGGCATCCAGGTGGATATCATGCCTACGGAGGGCGGCATCCTCGGCTTTGCGAACCGGTGGCATGCGGAAGGTGTCTCCCAAGCCGAACGAGTGCGCCTGCCTGACGGCCAGGAGATTTTGGTTCTGACCATGCCTTACCTGCTGGCTTCGAAGGTCGATGCGTTTCTGGGCCGCGGCAAGAGGATTTTTGGGCCAGCCCGGACATGGAGGACATCGTGGCCGTGATCGACGGCTGCGCTGAAGTGGCGGATAAGACCCTCAAGGCGCCGGCCGGCCTGCGTGCCTATCTGGCGGAGAATTTCAAACGTTTCCTGGCGGACCATCGTTTCGTGGAGGCCGTTCACGGGCATATCAGGATATCGGAGAAGGGCGTGGACCGTGTCGGCCGCGCCCTCGCGATCATCAGCCAGTTGGCGGCCTTGGCCGATTGACCGGCTCCGGATTCCGGGGAAGTGGGAGGCGGGATCGGCGCGTTGACGCGCCGGGTTTTTCGTCCCGCCTTCGGCGGTCCAAAAACCGCTAAAAAGCGATGGCCCGCCCTCATGAAGAAGGGCAAGGGCAGGAAGAAGTGAACCGGAAACTTCACGTCGACGCGGTGGAGTTGACCGACGCGGAGCCGGCCGGAAGTCCCTCTTCGTGCGCAGCATGGAGCTGGGGCTGGTGCGCCGCGCGGTGACGGACATGGTCAAGGCCGGGGACCAGTGGCTCTGCCGCCACGATACCCCGCGCACCACCTTGGCCAAGGTGCTGGCGGAGTTCAAGGCCAAGCATCTGCCGGGCCGGTAGGTCTATCCAAGGAAAGACGGAGCGGGCCCGCGCTCACGCGAGAATTTCTTTAACCGGGGCATCGGGGACGAGGCGCGGCAGGAAATCCTCGCAGGGCAGGCAGGGGATGCCATCCAAGAGCAAGCGGTCCCGGCCGCAGTAGAGGAGGCAGGCGCGGGCCTGGGGGTAGTCTTCGAGAAAGGCCTTCAACGAGCGCACGTCCTTTGAGGAAACGCGCCGGGAGGATTTCACCTCTATTGCCAGGAACGT
>CAIRTQ010000063.1 GCA_903881545.1 uncultured Elusimicrobia bacterium | reverse complement strand
GGCCGGTCGAGCCGTTGGGGGCAAGAAGATATTCATGTTATCCACACTTGTCCACAGCAATTCACAAAGAGAAAAAGAAGCAAAAAGAGAAAGGACCGGCCTATGACGGCTTCGGTAACATTTTTAGATGAGTTGACACGTCACCAGTGGTGGTCTCGGGCGCGTCGCCTCGCGTTCATGCCAGGAGCCGGTCTATCTGCCGGCGCAGGGAGTCCTTGGGGTTGACGCCGACGGCACGGTCTACCAACTTGCCGTCCTTGAAGAAGAGGACCGTCGGTATGGCCGAGATGTGCAGGGCTTGCGCGACGGCTGGGTTTGCGTCCGTGTCGAGTTTGCCGACCTTGACCCGGCCCTGGAATTCCTGGGCGAGTTCCTCGACGATGGGCCCCAGCATCCGGCAAGGTCCGCACCAGGACGCCCAAAAGTCAACCATGACCGGCACCCGGCTTTCCAAGACTTCCCCTTTGAAGTTCGCGTCCGTGATTTTGATGTGGCTCATGACATCCTCCCGTCCGTTTAATTTTCATCTTCCTTCGGCACCAGCAGGAGCGGCGCCTCGGCCAAACGCATGACTTGTTCCGTGGTCGAGCTGAACATGCTGCCCACCACCGAACGGCTCTTCTGCGCGCCCATGACGATGAGGTCCGCCTTCATATCCTTCGCGGCCCGCAGGATGCTTGCGACCGGGTGGGACTTCTCCCGAACCTCTTCCACCTCGCAGCGCCGTGCGATATCTGCTTTGTCCCAGGGGCATGCCTTTTGCGCCCGGCCATCCTCCAGAGCATGCAGGAGGATGAGGTGGGCGTCCGCGGCCTGGGCCAGCGCCACGGCATAGTCCCGCGCCTGTAGGCCGGCGTCACCCCAGCCTACGGGGGACAGGATTCGCTTCAATGTCGGAGTTTGGCTCCGCGGGCGCACGGCCAGGACGGGCCGGTCGCTGTGGCGCAGGACGTTCTCAGCCACCGAGCCGAGCCACAGTCTTTTGAGCCCGGTCCGGCCGTGCGTTCCGATGATCACGAGGTCTGCGTCCTTGCTTCGGGCGGTCTGCAGGATGGCGTCCACGGCCGGTTTTTCCACGATGAGGGTCTTGGGTTTGAAGCCCAGGATGCTTTGAGCCTGCCGGGCGACGTGCTCGGCGGCCGCGCGGCGCGAGCGCTCCAGTTCCTTGATCAGGGGGCGCACCTGGGAGTCTGTGAAATAAGGGGGCAGGTCGAAATGCTGGGCGTGCAAGGCGAGCACCTCTGCCTGGAACAGCTCGGCTAACATCCGCGCGTATCTCATGGCCTGCCAGGAAGCCGGGCTCATGTCTGTCGCCGCGAGCACCAGCCTGGGCGGAAAATGGTTCTTGTCGTTCATAGTTATTCCTCCACTATTAGATGCGGGGCTGGCCAAAAGGATTCAGCCCGGCGGCATACATTTATTAGAATAGGGCTCATATCGTTATCGGGGGGACAGCCATGGAGAGCAGCCGCGACGGTGCCAAGCAGCCTGAGAGGTTCGATCCGGGCAGGGCGGCCCAATTGGACGACCCCGCGAGGTTCGACTATCTTCCGCCCGCAGAGCTGTTCGCCCTATTGGATGCCCCGAAGGGCGGCGTGGTGGTCGATTTCGGCGCCGGGACCGGTGCCTATGCCTTCAAGCTGGCGCAAGCCCGGCCGGACCTGGATATCCTGGCTTTGGACGAACAGCCGCAGATGCTCGAGCTTCTGAAGAAGAAGCTCTCGCTGAACCCCGCGGCGAACCTCCGGCCGATATTGGCGGACGGCAAGAGCCTGGAGGCTCTACGAGGCGGCGCGGACCGAATCCTGGCCGTCAACGTCCTGCACGAGGTCGGCGATGCCCCGCTCCGGCAGATGGCGGATCTATTGAAGCCTGGGGGGAGCATCCTTTTCGTGGATTGGAACGGGGCGATCGAACGGCCCGTTGGTCCGCCGCGCGACCATGTGCTGACCCCTGAGGAGGCCGCCCGCCGCGTCCAGACCCTTGGGATGGAAGTCCTGACGAGGCGGGCGTTGCGCTATCACTACGCGCTGGTCTGCGGATTAAGCAGAATGGATTAGTGGCAGCTATGCCCGTCATGTCCGCCGCACGCGCATGAAGCATCCGCCTCTTTGAGCGTTCCGGACTTTATGGCCGCGACCGCTGACTCCACCGTGCCTCCGGCTGAGATGTAGACCTTGATTCCCGCGGCGTTGAGCCCGCGGATCGCCCCCATCCCGATGCCTCCGACCACTACGGCGTCTGGCTTGGCGCTGCCTACAGCCTTGAGCGGGTTGCACATGCCGTGTTCATGGACGAGATTGCCGTTGTCTATGACCTCGTATTTCATGGTCTGTATGTCGCAGAGCGTGAAATAGGGCGCGCTTCCGAAGTGCCCGTAAACCTTGGCCTTGGCCCCGTCTTTGGTAGCAGTTGGTACGCATATCCTCATAAATGACTCCTTTTGTGTCGCTTGATATAGGGAAGCTGTTTTTCGGCCCGCCGTCAACCCGTCGCAAGCGTTGCCGTCCAGGATATGATACAACCTGCCAGAGGGAAGATTGAACGGGCGCCTCTGGGGCATCAACTGCGGAGTCGTCTGGGAGGATTTGCTATGCGTTTGGGGCTTATCGCTTGCAATCTGCTTGTCGTCCTGTTGGTCTGCGCTGTCAAAGCTCACTCACAGGATACTTCCGCGGCTCCTCAGGGGGCAGCTCTGAAGACGAAGCGCCCCGTGAAGGCCCAATCGGCGGGGCGGTGTTCCGGGTGGCAAGCCGTGCTTGACAGGCGGCTGTCCGGTCCAGCCACGCTGCGGGTCACCGGAGAGTGCGTCTTCCCCGCGCCCGGCTATAAAGCGGAGCTGGTCCGTCGGGTCCCCCAAGGGATAAACCCATACATACTCATCCTGGACCGCCAGGTCCGGGCGCCGATGAAGACAACCGCTCGGGCGAAGATGACGCTGGAAGTCCGATACGAGAAGTCAACGAATACCTCTTACCAGACTGTCAATATCCAGCCCGATGGGATAGACATCCCCGTGAATGACATTCATTAGGCAGGCGTTGGGCAGTCCATCGCAGGGCGTGGCGGCCGCCAGCGCCTAGAGTCCGAGAAAGACCATGCCGCCGCCGCACAGGGCCAGCGCCCCGCCCGCCAGGGCGTGGGTGTAACGCTCAAGGCTCCACACGCGGATGAAGCTCAAGCCCCGGTGAGCCAGCGCCACGGCGGATAACATGGCCACGAGGGTCGCCGTCGCGAAGACCGCGACGATCAGGAATATCCCGGCGGTGCTGTGGGTCGCGGCGGGATACATGAGCACGGGGATCAGCGGCTCGCAAGGCCCGAGGACGAAGATCGTGAACAGCACCCAGGGCGTGATATTGGTCTTCCCTTCATGGACATGGGCGTGCCCGGCCTCCAGGTGCCCGTGGCCATGGTCGTGGAGCATCCCGTCTGCGTGGCAGTGGCGGTGGGAGTGGGGCCGGCCGTCGCGGGCTTTCTTGAGGCCCCAGACCAGATAGACCAGGCCGAACCCCAGCAGCAGCCATGCGGCGATCCTGCCGCGGACCGCCTCGATGGGGATGAGTCGCCCGACGGCCAGGCCGAACGCCAGGCCAAACGTCCCGAGGAGGACCCCTCCGGCCACATGCCCCAGCCCCGACAGCAGCGTGATGAGCAAGGTCTTGCGCAGCGGCCAGCCCCGGGCCTTGCTCATGGCGATGAAGGGGACGTAATGGTCGGGCCCCAGCGCCGTATGGATGAAGCCGACGCTCGCGGCCGTGAGGATCAGCAACCGCATCTCCGCGCTCATGGCGACGGTATTTTACATAATTGCCTCCGCCCCACTTGAACGAGGCGCGCGGCAGTAAGCCTTTACTATGCGCTATGTTGACCATTGGCGGCAGCGGGGTGTAGAATAGGTGCCATGACCAGGTACGCTATCAGCATCGGTCTATCCGCAATGCTTGCCGGGCTCGCGTTCTTCACTTTCTGGCGCGTGCATGTTGTGGAGGACTCGGACCTGGGCGCCCTAGCGCCCAGGATGGCGGCGCAGGCTTCGATTTGGGATGCGAAGCAGGCACCGTATTCCTCGCGGGTGTTCAACCTGATTTTGAGCGACGCGGATTCTAGTGCCGATCCTTTGGCTGTTCCCGAGGAGTCCGGGGTTCCGGGCCGGACTTTTGCGTGGATTAACCGCACCTACCTGCCGCGCCAAGACGTGCCCCCATCGGCATTGGCCAAGGCTTTCGCGGGCGAGCCGAGCACCATAGATTGGACGAGCGAGGGCTTGGCCACGGTTAGTGAGAGCCTGATGGCGCGCGAGGTGGCCAGGGCCATAGAGATAGCGCACGACGCGGGTGCCCAGATGAACATCGTGGCGCAGGGGAGTTCGGTGGAGCCGGTGATAAGGGCGCTTGAGAGCCTGGAGGGAGTCCAGCGCAAGGGCTCGCCGGTGGGGGTGAACAAGGTCGTCTTGGTGGGGGTGGACCGGGCGAAGTTTAAGAACGACAGCGCCAGGGGCTTGAGGCGGCCGGGCAATGTGAAGGAACTGGCGAGCCTCTGGGTGCCGAGGGAAGATTTCACCAAGAAGTCGATGCTGCAGGTTGATGGCGGCGGCGGGGTCCGGACGATGTCGGTGGAGGATTATTGGCCGTATCTGGCGGGCCATAGTTACATGTTGTCGGACTTGCTGCCGTTGGTCAGACAATTGGTAATCCGGGGGGAAGCGCTGGAGCAGGTCGTCGCGCGGCAGGAGCAGGTTGTGAGGGAGGCGGCTGCCATGCGCCAGCAGCAGACGCAAGCACCGGCGGCGACTACGTATCAGGTCCGGGATCATCTCGATTCTGTCCACCAGAAGACTGAGGGCGGCGGGGATTTTTTGTCCATGATCAAGGGTGGAGAACAGTATTCTGAGGCGGCGAGGCTGCAGGCTGCATCCCAAAAGCAGGCTTCTTCAGGTGGCTATGATTGGGCTCGGCATGACCGGGAATGCGGACAGTGCTGCGCGGATGTGGGCGGGGCGTGGAGAAGGGGTTCCTATGATGAGAACGCTTGGCAGGCTTGCAACAATCAGCAATTATGCCAAGCCGCGGTCGGTTGTTGCCAAGGCGCTGATTGGCCGAACAATTGGGCATCGCTGCCGTCCTGCCGGGCCGCCAACAGGTTCAAGTTCGGCATCGGCTATGGGAGCAGGTTCCGTTGCGCGCGCCAGTAGCGCCCGTCATGAGGCGTGGGTATCCCCATGGTCCCCCAGGCGTTCGCCGGCTTCCCCCAGCAGGCCAGGATACTATTCTCCAACGGAATCTTCATGGGCAACGCCGCGGCGCTCCTGCTCAACTGGTTGGCCGGTTCGGGCGATGAGGGGGGTGGGAGAGAAAAGCGTGCCGACGGAGGGAGTCGAACCCACACAGCCTTGCGGCTAGCGGATTTTGAGTCCGCCGCGTCTGCCAGTTCCGCCACGTCGGCGCAGATAAGATTAAAGCAATTTTTCGACGCGCGCCGCCAAACCTAACCTAACCGCGCAGTTTCTGGAGCAGCCAGGCCATGTTGCTTCCCAGTGTCTTCATGGACTTCAGCCCTTCCTGGTCTTTTTCGACATCGCCTTTTTCCCGGCCGATGCCCATGTTCCAGTAGTTTGAGCCAACGACGACCATCTGGCTGATGGTAAAGAAGTGGTTGAGAGAGTCGAAGGCATGTATGGCGCCGCCGCGGCGCACCGCCACCACTGCCGCGCCGGCCTTGCGCCGGAACATGTGGTCGTTGGCCAGCGCCGTCATCCAGGCCCGGCCGGCCAGGGCCATGATCTCGGGGGTGGCGTCCGCGAAATAGGTGGGGGAGGCCAGGATGATGCCGTCGGCCTCCTGCATCTTGATGATGCAGTCGTTGACCATGTCGTCCGTGCAGGCGCAGCGGCCGTCCTTGCGCTCGAAGCACTTGAAGCAGGCCCGGCAGCCGTGGATGGGCCGGCCCGCCAATTGCACCAGTTCGGTGAGCACCCCTTCCTTTTCCAGCTCCGCGAAAACAGTCTTGACGAGGATGGCGGTGTTGCCATCCGGACGCGCGCTGCCCGAGAACGCGACGACCTTCAAAACGGTCCTTAGGCTAGATTCAGTCATTTCATGACCTCCAGTGCGGGTTCCGGCTTCAGGTGTAGGGCGTCTCCGGGCAGGCCCGCGTGTCGCGCCTTTGGAAACCGGCCTGGCTTGCGTACCATCCCCAGACCACCTGGAGCAGCGCCTTGATGACGCAGACCGTGGGGATGGCGAAGACGAGGCCGAGGAAACCGAAAAGTTCGCCGCCGATCATCAGGGAGAGCAGGAATGCCAGCGGATGCAGATGCAGCGAATGCCGGGCGATGACAGGCTGCAGCAGTATTTCGTCGGCGATCCGGATGCCGATGAACAGGGCCACCACCTTTAGGCCGGCCAGCATCGTGCCGAACTGGAAGCCGGCCGCGACGCCCCCGACGAGAGCGCCCATGATGGCGCCCAGGTAGGGCACGAAGCTCGATACTCCTGAGAGGATCGCAATCGCGAGCGCTCCGTTAACCCCCAGGGCCAGCAACCCTAGGTAGGACACCCCAGTGATGGCAAAGGCCACGATGAGCAGGCCGCGCAGGTAATTGCCCAGCGCGGCATCTATTTTGTCGAGGAGGTGCAGGGACTGCTCGACATAAAGGCTCGGAGTCGCCTGGACCAGGCCCGAGATCAAGTCCGGACCTTCGACCAGCAGGAAGAAGGTGATGAGGGGGACAAGGAAGAGGAGCGAGAGCATAGGGAAAAGCCCCAGCAGAAGATTCGGAAGGTTCCGGAGTTGCTCGAGCGCCGATGTGCCGGCGTGGGCCGCCATTTGTCCCAGAGGCACGGAGGTCTGCGGCAGCCGCTTGGCCACCCGGAACATGAGTTGGGAGGTGAAATCCTGGGCCGTGGCAAGATAGGCCGGGGCGTCTGCCTGGAGGCGGGCAAACTCGGAGCCAACCAAGGGCAGGAGATACTGGCCCAGGATGGCTAACAGGGACGCCGCCAGAATGTAGAGGACAAGCACGGCATGGGACCGGCGCATGCCCTTCATCTGTGCCGCGTCGATGACCGGGTTGACGATATACGCCAGGGCGAAGCTCAGAAGGAACGGTAAAAGGGCTTGTCGCACCACATAGGCGGCGTAAAGCGCCACGGCGGCAACCAGCAGCGCGGGCGCTAAGGGGAAGGTCCGGCGCGGTGAGGCCACCCTAGCCTTCGTGCGGAGCGGGTTGCGCCGCCGTGGCGCGCCGCAGGCGCGTGGAAAGACTTTGCGCCAGGCGCGTCATGACCTGGGCCCCGATGCGGGGATGGCGGCTGATCAAGGTTTCGAGCGTGGAGCGGTCGAGCAGGTGAATGCGGGATTCCTCCTCGGCCGTGGCCGTGGCCGTGCGCGGCGTCTGCTCCAGAAGTGCCCACTCGCCGAAGAAGCCGCCCGGCTCGACGGCGGTGAGCCGGCAAGTTTCGCCGGACGGCCCCCGTCGGGTGAGCGCCACCCGGCCGGACTCCAGAACGAAGAGCGCCCGTCCCACCTCGCCCTCCGCGAACAGTGTTTCCCCAGCGTGATAGGTGCGGCTATTCATGCTTTGGGCCAGCCGCCCGGCATCCGCGGCGTTGAGGCCTTTGAAGAGTTCCACAGAATCGAGAAAAGCCCGCTTGTGCGCGGAGGTGCGGTCGGTGAATAGGTCTCTAAGGAATATCGGCCAGGCCATGGCGCTACGAGCGCTTGCCGAAAAGTCGGCTCGCCAGGCTCATCGCATTGCCGAACAAACTCCCCCAGCCCGAGCGGACGGTGTCGCCGATGGCGGCGACTTGGCTATCGAGGCGGTAGGTGAGAATTTCGACGGCCCGCGCCGTCCTCTGGATCTGTAGCCAGGCGAGGACCAGGACGGCCACGAGAAAGCCCATCTCCAGGACAAGCACGGCGAGGCAGACGGCGATGAAGGTCAGCATGGATGCAATATAACTAAAACCCGCCGGCGTCGTCAATGCGGTTTATGATATCATCACCGCCCATGGAATCCCTGTGCCGCCCGTCCTGTGGACGCGGACAGCGCCTGCTGTGGCGCTTGGCGGCGTTGCTGGGAGTGTTCACGGCCGACCGGCTGACCAAGGTCTGGGCCCGGGCGCGATTGGCGCCGCGGTTCGCCATCCCGATCTGCCCTTTCTTCCATCTCAGTTATGTCGAGAACACGGGTGCGGCCTTCGGCATCGGCCGTAGCCGCAATGGCTTCTTCAGCGGCTTGACCTTGCTGCTCTTGGGAGGCCTATTTTATCTGCGCCGCAAATGGCCTAGCGAGAATCGCTGGCTGGAGGTTGGGTTCCTGCTGGTCGCTGGCGGCGCCATCGGGAATCTTTATGACCGATTGAGCTACGGCTTTGTCGTGGACTTTCTCGATTTCCGCGTGTGGCCGGTCTTCAATGTTGCGGACTCCTGCGTCACGGTGGGCGCCTGTTGCCTGGCCTGGGGACTGTCCCGCTTGGAACAATAGTCTCGTTTTAGTGGTCGGCTAGCTTATGCACGAGGAGGCCGACGAGGAAGCCGACAAGGACGCAGGCCAGCATGACCATCGGCCCGCCAAAAACATAGCCCGCCAGCCCGGCCAGGAGGGCGGCCTTTTCGCCCTTGGCGACGTACTCGACCAGCTTGGAACCGTCGCTGGAGGGCGCCGCCGTGGAGCTGGCGACTAGATTCGGGATGGCGGAAGCGGCCGGAAAGGTGGACGCATGGGTGCTGGTGCTGGTGCTGATGCTGGCTCCAGCGGCGGCACCGGTGTTGGCGGCGACCGCGACCTGCCTGGTCGTGTCAAAGGCCGCGCCGCTCTTTTGTTGGTCCGCGATCTGTTGCGGGAGCGCGGCGACCACCTCTTGGGCATGGGGATCTATCCGGCTGGCCCGCAGATGTTTGAAGGCGGTCAACCGCTGGTTCCAGCAGCCTGCGTCGGAACCGCAAGCCGAGACCGCATGAGAGAAAGCCAACGGTTCGTTCGAATGAAAACCGGTGAAGAGCTGAGCGTCCACCCCCGCAGGCGCGGCGAGCGCTTCATCGGCTCGGCCATTAATAGGCAACGCCAGGGCCGCGACAAAAAACAAGCTCAGCATGTTCTTCATATTCCCTCGGGCACGATAAATGTGGCGGGTAGCATGCGTGTGGATAAAAGTATATATATTGTGGATATCTAGAGGAAGGGCCTCCAGGCCCCCGCCGGCCTGGGCTTTAAGACCTAGGCCGGTCGAACTGTGCGACGAGCTCGACATGCGAGGTTTGGGGAAAGAGGTCGACAGGTTGGATCTTGACCAGCGCGAAGCCGGACTGGCAGAGATAGCCGGCGTCACGGGCGAAGGTCGCAGGATTGCAGGAAACATAGACCAGCCGCCGCAGGGAAGAATGGGTCAGGCAGCGCAGGACGGGCACGCTCAAGCCCGCGCGCGGCGGATCGACGACGGCGGCCCAGCTCCCGGCCGGGCCATCCCGGTACAAGCGCGGCAGGACCGATTCCACGCGGCCGGCGCAGAACCGGGCGTTGCGCACGCCGTTGCCGCGGGCGTTCTCCCAGGCGTCGTGAACCGCATCCCGGTTTTCCTCCACCCCAATCACGCGGGCCGCGGCTTGGGCGAGCCATAGGGTGAGGGTGCCGACCCCGCAATAGAGGTCTAGGACCTGCTCGAACCGCCGCCCGCCGTCGCCGAGGGCCGCGGCCGCGGCCTCATAGAGCCGTTCCGCCGCTTCGGTGTTGACCTGAAGGAAGCTGGCGGGGCCGACCTGGAATCGGAAGCGCCCCAGCTTTTCCTCGAGGGCCTGGGCCCCCCAGAGGCGGCGCCAGTCGGGGCCGAGTATGACCGAGGTCTTCAGCGGCTGGATGTTCTGGTGGATGCCTACGAGTTCGGGCAACGCGGCGCGTAGGCGGGCGACGAAATCCTCGGCGCGGGGCAAGTGCGGATTATGCGTGACCACGCAGAGCAGGGCTTGGCCGCGGCCGTTGGTGCGCACGAACGCGTGTCGCAGCGACCCCTTCCCCGAGCGTTCCTCATACGCTTGCCAGCCGAATTCCGTCGCCAGCTCCTTGACCTTCAGCACAACGCGCACCGAGAGGTCTGGTTGGACCGGGCAGGCGGAGAAATTCACGATGCTATGCGAGCCGGCGGCGTAGAATCCCGCGACCAGGCAGCGCGGCTGCCCGGCGTCCTGTCCGAAGGGCACCATGACCTTGTTGCGGTAGCCCCACTCCTTGGGAGAGGCCAAGATGGGGAGGATATCGATGTTCTTGAGCTTGGCGATGCGCTCCATGCAGTCGCGCACCATCGTGGATTTGTGCCGCAGTTGGGCGGCGTATTCGAGATGCTGCCAGTCGCAGCCGCCGCAGGCCGGCCCCGGCCGGTCGGGCGCGAAGTGCAGGGGACAAAGAGGCGCGATGCGCTCGGGGCCGGCCTCCAGCAGGCGCAACAGCCGCGCTCTAGCGAAATTGGATTTGGCCGCCACGACCTCCACTTCGCAGAGGTCGCCGGGCGCTCCGCCGGAGACGAAGACCACGCGATTGGATCCTTCGGCCTTGGCTACGGCCTCGCCTTCCGGCGCCATGCGGCTCACGCGTACCGTCAATCTTTCTGCCATAGTTGTCGCCGATTCCTATGCCATCATGTTACCAAATCGCCGCCCCACGGTATTTGGTAGACTTGATTGCATGAGGGTGTTCGCAGCCGTGCTGCCGGCGGCGCTGTTGGCCGGCTGTGTTACCATCCCCGGCGTGGTGGACGAGGACCACTTGGAGCGCGCGGCCGCTGCCGTGAGCTCGGACGAGGGCTTCGCGGGCCTTGCCGCCGGCGCGGTCGAGCAGACCAGCCAGCATTTCGTGACGCACGCCTATGGCGCGGTTCAGACGGCGCGGATCGCCGCGATGGCGGAGACAGCCTACAGCCGCATCATGGTGGATACGGGCCTCTTCTCCTTCCAGTCTCCGGCCGGGCTCTACAATATCGTGGTCTATGCCGATGCGGATGAATACCATAGGAAGACCGGCGAGGCCGGTTGGTCGGATGGTGTCGCCGCGGGCCGCTCCGTCTATTCTTATGAAGGTCCGGGCCTGGACGCGGCGCTCTCGCATGCGATGACGCATCTGGTGTTCCGCGATTTCATCGGGCACGATAACCTCGACTACCGATGGGTCAATGAGGGGCTGGCGGTCTACGAGGAGAGCAAGGCCGGTCAGCCCGCGTCGGGCGGCGTGGCCCCGGCCTTGCCGCCCTGGCCCCAAGGCTGGCAGCCCTTGAGCCAGGATACGTTGGTCCATTTGGCGCCGGCCTCGGAAAGGGAGCGCGGCACTAGCGCCTGGTTCCGTCAGGCCGGGAGCATGGTCCGCTTCATGATCGAGCGGGGCGGCCGCATCGGCTTCGGGCAATTTCTTTCCGGCCTGCGCCAGGACGCCGCCTTCGACAAGGCCATAGGCGACAGCTTCCAGGGGGGCTGGAACAATTTCGCGAGCTTCTATGCGGCCTGGGTGACGGCTCAGCAATGACCGTTCCAGAATGCGACGGCCGCGAACTTCCCGCGCTCGAGGCGCCCGTTCCGGGCAAGCCGCGCACTGTCGTGCTGCCCGTGCGCGGTATGCACTGCGCCTCTTGTGTGGTTAAGGTGGAGTCCGCGGTGGGGGCGTTGGCCGGGGTCAGGGGTGTGAGCGTGGACCTGCCCTCGCGGACCGTGGCAGTGTCCTACCTCCCCGTCCCGGGCAAGTTCGGCGTGCGGGAACTGCGGCGGGCCATCGAGGGCGCGGGTTTCGACGTGCTGGGCGAATCCGAGTCTCGGGCCCAGGCGGAGCGCTTGAGCCTGCTGGCCCAGCAGAGCGAACAACGTGTGCTTTTGACCCGCCTGCAGTGGGGCGCGCTCTTGGCGGCGCCCTTGTTTTTTTCGGATTGGCTCAACCTTTCGCCTTATACCGCATTTCTTCTGGCCGCGCCGCTGCAGATCTGGGGCGGTTGGCACTTCCACGAGGGCCTCCTCCGCAGCCTGCGGCGCCGGAGCGCGGACATGAATACGCTGGTCTCGCTGAGCACCTGGGCGGCCTTCCTCTTCAGCGCCTACGCGACTCTGCTGCCCGAGACACTGCCGGCGGCGGCGCGGCACCCGCAATGGGATTCGGTGGCCGGCCTGGTGATCTTCGTGACCTTCGGGCGGTGGCTGGAAGCCAAGACCCGGGGCAAGACCAACGCCGCCGTGATCCGGCTCATGCGCATAGCGCCCAAGACCGCCCGCGTCCTGCGCGGGGGGCAAGGCGAGACCATCCCCATAGGAGAGGTAGAGGTGGGAGAGACCATCCAGGTGCGGCCCGGAGAGCAGATCGGCCTCGATGGCACGGTCTTGGGGGGCGCCTCGACCGTGGACGAATCGTTGTTGACCGGGGAAAGCCTGCCCGTCGAGAAGTCCTCGGGTTCCAGCGTCTGGGGGGGGACCATCAATAAGACCGGTTCTCTCGATGTCCGCGTGAGCAAGCCCGGCTCCGAGTCAGCCTTGGCCCGCATCGTGGAGGCGGTCCGCGTGAGTTCGGCGACCAAGCCCCGCATCCAGCGCTTCGCTGACCGCGCCGCGGCCGTGTTTGTCCCCGCGGTGATCCTCACAGGGGTGGCCAGCGCCGTGCTCTGGGCGCTCTATGGTCCGGAACCCAAGATCGTCTACGCCCTGACCTGCCTGATCTCGGTCTTCGCGGTGGCCTGTCCCTGCGCGCTGGGCCTGGCCACGCCTCTGGCCATCGTCGCGGGCATGGGCCGCGCGGCGGAGATGGGCATCTTCATCCGCAACGCCGACGTGTTGGAGGACGTCGGACGCCTCGACGTGGTGCTATTTGACAAGACCGGGACCCTGACCGAGGGCCGGCCGCGTGTCGTGGACACGGTCGTGGCGGCTGGCAGCCGTGAAGAGATGATCTCCTACGCCTTCGCCGCGGAGCAACGCTCCGAGCACCCCTTCGCCGCTGCGGTCACGGCCTACGCCCGGGAGGCGGGCGTCGTGGCGGCCAAGGTGGATTCCTTCGAGGCCTTCCCCGGCCGGGGCGTCCTGATCATGAGCGGCGGCCGTGCCGCGCGCGCGGGCAGCCTGGCCTGGCTCAAAGAGCACGGGACGGCCGCCCCGTCCGAGTTCGCGGCCAGATTCCAAGAGGCCGCGGGTTCGGTCCTGGGCGTGGTCTTGGACGGCCGTTTCCTGGGAGGTTTTATCCTCGCCGACACCTTGCGGCCATCGGCTAAGCCCGCGGTGCAGGCGCTCAAGGCCATGGGCCTGGAGGTTTATCTGGTTACCGGTGACCGCAACTCCGCCTCTTACCGGGTGGCCGAGGAAGTGGGCATCGGAACCGTCTTCTCCGAGATCCTTCCTGAGGAGAAGGTCCAGATCGTGGCGCGTCTGAAGGGCGAGGGCAAGAGGGTGGCTATGGTTGGGGAGGGCTTCAACGACGCGCCGGCGCTCTCCGCGGCGGACATTGGCATCTCCTTGGCCACGGGCACGGATATCGCTACCGAAGCCGCCGACATGACGCTCATCAATCCGGACTTGGCGACCTTGGGCTTGGCCATCCGATTGAGCCAGAAGATTCGCAAGGTCATTTGGGAGAATCTGTTCTTGGCCTTCGCCTACAATGTGCTGTTGATCCCGATTGCGGCCGGGGCTCTCTATCCGTCCCTGGGTATACTGCTCAAGCCGCAATACGCGGGCGCGGCCATGGCCTTGAGCTCCGTATCCGTCGCCCTGAACTCGCTGCGCCTTCGGAGGAAGAAGATATGAAACGAACCGCCAAAGACTTGGTCTACGGATATCGGCCGGAACTCGCCCTTTCGGGCGCGGACGCGCCGCTGCCTCCCATCGAGACCTGGCCCAACCAGTACCGGGGCTACGAGATCCGCATCGAGCATCCGGAGTTTACGTCCGTCTGTCCCAAGACGAAGCTGCCGGATTTCGGTGTCTTGACTCTGAGTTACGAACCGGACCGGCTGTGCTTGGAACTTAAGTCCTTCAAGTATTACCTGCTGGGTTATCGCAACATGGGCATCTTTTACGAGAACGCGGTCAACCGTATCTTGAAGGATGTGGTCAAGGCGGCGCGGCCGCGGTGGGCGGAATTGGAGGGCTCCTTCACGACGCGCGGCGGTATGCGTTCGGTGGTGACGGCGCGTTACGGCGCGAAGCGGCTCGCGCGCGGCCATTGAGCGTGGGCGGAGTTGTGATTTATCAAAGTTGAATTAAGAGGCGTGTTTTGGTATCGTCTTTAAGCTCTTTTCGATAGTGAATTCGTCGCAGACATTCGTTTTGTGCCCAGTTGGCGCAGTGGTAGCGCGTTCCCTTGACATGGGAAAGGTCATAGGTTCAAATCCTATACTGGGCACCATTTTTTTGTGGACATCGTGCCTGGAAACTATCGCGGGGTATAAGCCGGTTGCCAGGTCGGTGGGGTCTAAGAGGAGGCTTTTGTGGCCAGGCTGAGAATCGAGATCGCTGAGAAAAGGTCGGGCGCCGTCATGGTAGCCGCGCGCCAGCTGCTATGGGCCGTCCTGGCCGTCTGCACCGCGGTCAGCGCCGTCTTCGCCAACTCCTTCGGGCGGCGGATAGCCGAGGCGGAGGCCTTTCGCGCAAGCGCACGGATGTATCGGGAGACGGGGCACGATAAGATGGCGGTGGTCCAGGCCTTCGAGAACTTCGCGGCACAGTTCCCCGGAAGCCCGCGCGCGATGGACGCGCGCTTCATGGCGGGTGAGGCTTATCTCGAATATGCCCTGAGCATCATCAAGGCCGAAACGGCCGCGAGGAAAGGCGCTCTCGTGACGCCCAAGAACCCTGCCGCCACCGCGGCCCTGGAGAACGCCCGCAAGGCCTTCCTAGCGGTTGCCGGAGACAAGAAGTCGGGACTCGCGCCCTCGGCCCTCTATTGCCTGGGCGAGGTCTCATACAATGAGAAGGACTGGGACCGGGCTGTCGAGGATTTTAGGCAGTTGGAGAAACGCTCCTCCAAATCGTATATCGTGCCGGAAGCCTTGCTCGGGGTCATCTACTCCGAACTGGCCCAGGAGCAGTTCTCCCAGGCCGAGGCTAATCTCTTCCTCCTGGGCGAAACTTCCCCGCTCTTCCTCAAGGAGCCCAGCGTGCTCTACGCCAAGGGCATCGTCAGCTTGCACAAGGGCGATTATTCATCGGCGGAAGCCAATCTCAAGGCCGCCAAGACCGCGGAGGCGCAGTACTACTTAGGAAAGACCTATCTGCTCTCCAAGCGCGCCTACCTGGCGGCGGCGGCCTTCGAGAACCTCATCCGCGACTATCCGGATTCCGAACTTAATGAGGAGGCGCGGTTCTTGGTCGGGGACTCCTTCTTCCTGGCCGAGGATTATAGCGGGGCCATCGCGAAGTATCAGCTGTTCCTCTCGCTCTATCCCGAGAGCGGCCTGCGCGTCTCGGCGACGTTCCGCATCGGATCTTCCTATTTCCAGAAGAAGCAGTTCGTGGAGGCGCGCGCCAACTTCCAGACCGTGGTCGACCGCTATCCGAAGGATTACTTCGCGCCCCTGGCCGAGTACTTCATCGCCGAGTCCTACCTGGCCGCGGGCCAGATGCGCGACGCCATGTTCGCCTACACCAAGGTCATCACGCAGTATCCGGAGCAGTTCAAGGTCTCGCCCTTGGCGCATTTTAAGCTGGCTTGGACCGGTTTCCAAGTGGGCGATTACGCCCAGACCCTACAGACTTGCGACAACTTCCTCGCCCTTTACGGCGCCAACGCTTTGGTCAAGAACGTTCTCCTTATAAAAGGCAACGCGTTGGCCAAGCTCAATCGCTTGCCGGAGGCCACGCGGGTCTTCCAGCAGATCGTCGATGTCGCCCCAGCCTCCGAGGTCGCGGAGCAGGCCCTCTTCACCATCCTGCAGAATCAGTTCAACCAGAAATCCTACAACTCGATCCTGACCTCCTATCAGTACATCTTCCGCAAGCTGCCGCCCTCCAAATCCAAATGGCGCAGCTTGAGCTATCTGTATGCCGCGGAAGCCTACCTCGCCCTCAGCCGGACCGAGGAGGCCAAGGCCATCTACCAGATGATCCTGAAGGTCTATCCGGACGATCCGGTCGCCTTGTACGCCGAGGATGGACTCGCCTGGGTCTATACTTACGAAGGCCAGGACGACCGTGCCCTCGAGGAGCGCCGCAAGCTCAAGGAGATGCTCGCGGTCGCCCCTTCGACCTTCCCCTTCGCGGCCCAGGTCGTCCTGCGCATCGCGGACAGCTATTACAATCAAAAGTCCTATGACGACGCCTACCAGCTCTACGCCCAGTTCGCCGAGCGTAACCCCAAGTCCCCGCAGGCGCCCGCCGCGCTTTATCGCGCGGGCATGAGCCTCTATTATCAGCGCTTCTACACCCAGGCCATCGCGGCCTGGCGCAAGCTCATGGCGCAGTATCCGCAGGCCAAGGAGACGACGCAGGCCGCGTATCAGGCGGCCGACACGCTGTTCCGCGCCCAGAAATACGGCGAATCCGTCGCCGCCTATCGCGGCATCATCGCGGCCTTTCCGGACAACGACCAGCTGCCGATGGCGAATCTGCGCATCGCCCAGGCCTACTTCAACAGCCGCCACGACGACGACGCGGTCCGGCAGATCAAAGAACTGCTGACGAAATATCCAAAGGCCGCCGAGGCGAGCGACGCCCTCGATCTGCTGGAGGGCATCTTCGACCGTTCTCCCGCCATCGATTACAAGTCCGTCCTGCGCGACCTGGTCGCCGCCAATCCGACGAGCCCTGTGGCCGGCGAAGAGCAGTTCCGGCTGGCCCGCCGCTGTTTCGAGGCCAAGGATTTCTCCGGCGCGGCGGCTGGCTTCGAGAAGTTCAGCGTGGAATTCACGAACAACCCGCAGTTGGCCAAGGCGCAGTTCTACCTGGGGGAAAGCTGCTTCAACATCAACGATTATGAGCGGGCCGTCCCCGCCTACGAGAGGTTCATCAAGAATTTCGATAAGAGCGGCGACACGCCCTTGGCGCTGTTCCATCTGGCCGGCGCCGACTACGCGCTCAAGAGATACGACGACGCCGTCAAGTCCTACAACCGGCTGATGGAGGAGTATCCCAAGCTCGACTACTCCAAGGAGACACAGTTCAATCTGGCGCTCGCCTACAAGGTCCTGGGCAAGACCGACCTGGCCCAATACGCCTATCAGAAATATCTCGATATGCTCGGTGCCGCGGACTCCAACGCCCTGCCCGCCTTGTGGGAGATCTTCAGCCTGCAGAAGGAGCGGCGGGACTACGAGGGGGCGCTTGCGACCTTGCAGCGGATCCGCGACCGGGCCCAGCCCGGTTCGGATACGCCGCTGGAGGCGACCTACCGGATGGCCGAGATCTACCAGAGCATGAACCGCTCGGAGGATGCCATCGGCGCCTGGAGCAAGCTACAAGCTATGCAACCCCGGAACAATGCCTTCCGGCTCGACGCGTTGCGCCAGATGGGTGAGGCCTATGAAAAGGCCCAGGACTTCGACCGCGCCGCGGCGGCTTACGACGATTTGGCCCGCAACGCGGCCAAGGACGTGGCGCGTTCCGCAGCGGCCCGGGCCGCTGCTCTGCGTCAGAGCCGGAGCGGCAAAAGGGGCGCGCCCGCCAGCGCCGCGACGGAGGCGGCAGGCGATAAGGAGCCTGCCGCCGGGACGGCTCAGCCTGCGGGCGCTGGGGAAGATCAGTAATAGACGTCTTTTAAGGAGACTACAATGCTTGTGATGATCAAGGAAAACATGGGCCTCATCGTCCTCATCATTCTAGGCTTCTGCTCGATGCTCTCCATCACCTTCATGATTGAGCGTTGGCTGGTTTTCCGCAAGGCCTGGGCCGGCGGCGACGCCATACTCGACCACGTGGGTAAGCTTCTCGCGGAGGGCAAGGCCGACGCCGCCCGGCAGTACTGCCAGGAATCTCCCTCGGCCGTGGCCCAGGTGATCTCCTACGGACTGCTGCACGCCTCCCGGCCGCGGCGCGACCTTGACGAACTCCTTTCGACTAAGCGTCTAGAGGAGCGGCTCAGCCTCGAGCGCTACTTGGGGGTGCTGGGCACTTTGGGCAATGTGTCGCCGTTCATCGGGCTGTTCGGCACCGTCCTGGGCATCATCAAGGCCTTCAGCGACCTAGCCCTCTCGGGAGGTGGCGGTCCCGCCGTCGTGGCCAAAGGCATCTCCGAGGCCCTGGTGGCGACCGCAGCCGGACTCATTGTCGCCATCCCGGCGGTCATCGTCTACAACTATTTCATGCGCAGGGTAAAGGCTATCTCCGTGGAGATGGAAGTCGCTTCGACCCGCCTGATGGTCCTGCTGGGAGCGAAATAGGAGACCTATGGCGGGCAACGCCCAGCAGGCCGCTGACGAGCCGATCACTGACATCAACGTGACGCCGTTGGTGGACATCTGCCTCGTCCTGGTCATCATCTTCATGGCCATCGCGCCGCTGGCCATGGTCGCGGGCGTCAGCGTCCTCCATTCGCACGGCAAGGCGGCCGTGGGCAAGACTTCGCTGGCGGAGAGCGTCAAGGTCAAGCTCACTCTGAGCGGCCGGCTCACCGTCAACGGCGTCCCGGTCGCTCCGGCGGCGCTGGCCCAAAGCATCTCCGCGGCCCTTCTGCGCTGCAAGGACAAGACGGTCATGGTCACCGCGGACGCGGGCAACCGAGTGGGCCAGGTGGTCGAGATCCTCGACACTGCCAAGCTCGCGGGGGCGGCCAAGGTCGCCATCCTTAAGCCCGAGTCCGGGGCGGCTGCGCCGGTACGGGGAGGCTGATATGGCGGGCGAAGAGTTCCAAGACGAATTCCGGGACGAGGCCTGCGTCCACCTGGCCGTGGGGATGGAGGACTCCGACGTGCACGACCGGCCCCGCGGGCGGGACCGCCATTTCATGGAAGACGGCGACCTCGTGACTGGAATCAATGTGACGCCCCTGGTGGATGTCTGCCTGGTGCTGGTCATCATCTTCATGGTGACCGCGCCGCTCCTGAGCGATCCGCTACTCAAGGTGCGGTTGCCCACGGCGCACACCAAAGAGGGCCAGGAGAAGGACAAGGTGGTCATCACCTTGGGCCAGGACGGCCGCATGGCCCTCGACCAAAAAGTGTACTCCAGCCTTGCGGCTTTGTCGGGGGCGCTCAAGACGCGGCTCGACTACAGCGAGTCCAAGCTCGTGGTGCTGCGGGCGGACGAGAACGCCGCGCACGGCCGGCTTGTGGACCTGATGTCCAAGGCCAAGGACGCGGGGGCGCGTTCCTTGACCATCGCCACGGAACAGAAGAGGTAGGGAGGTGCGAGAACCGCTGTGACGCAGTCCCGCTTATCCCTGTCGGCGGCTACGTCCCTGGTCCTGCATATCGGGGCGGCCATCCTTTATGTGCGCTTTTCCCATTTGCCGAACCGCGCCCAGGGCCGGACCATCGATAATGTGGACCTGCTGATCCAGCGGACCCTGGCCGTGCCGCGGCCCGCGGCCCAGCGCCGCTCCCCGATGATGGATCTGCTCAAGCTGGCGGTGCCCACCATGCCCAAGCTCGCGCCGCAGCTGGCGCAGCCGCATATGCCGGAGATCCAGAAACCCCGCTTGGCGCCCATGGCTCCCAAGCTCGACGAACGGAGCCAGGCGCCCAAGATGCCCCAGATCAGCACATTGGATTTGAGCGAGCGGCGTGCGGGCGTCATCCAGATGCCCGCCCAGGTCGAGGAGAACCACCACCTCTCGCAACTGGCCAAGCTTCCGGTCTTGGAGGATATCGGCGTCCGCCGCGCGCCGAACCTGCCCGCAGCGATAAAGCTTGACGAGCAGCGCCAGCACGCCGCGGATGCTTTGCAAGCGATCCGGACCGGGGCGGCCATACCGACCCGTTCCGTCCCCATTACGGCCGAGGCCCTCCGTGAGGCCGCCCCGTTTGCGCCTACGATGCTGGGCCGGATACTCCCTTCGGCTCCGTCGGTTTCGGAGCCGCCCGCACTCGAGCCGCAGGGTCTCGGCGGGCCCGTACCCGTGCTTAAGCCCATCGTCAGCGCGGCTCCGGCGCCCTTGGCGCGCCGGGGCGCGGCCCAGCCGACCGAGAAGAAGAAGCCCATCCTGCTGGAGGGCCCGCTTGTGGGCCGCGAGGTCTTGTATTCCGAGATTCCGAGGTTCCCGGAGTGGGCCAAGCAGCAAGGGATCATCGAGGCCGAGGTGGTCGTCCTTTTCTACGTCGACCCGGAAGGCAACGTCCTGCCGGATATGACCGTGCAGAGCACCTCCGGCTACGGCCGGCTGGACCGGCTAGCCGAGAGTTCCTTGCGCAACTGGAAGTTCGCCGCCATCGGCTCGAGCGAGAGACAATGGGGCAGGATCACATTCCGTTTCATTCTGGAGTGATAATTATGAGGAAGACTCTATTCGCGGCGTGGTTTGTCTTGGCGGTGCGGCCGGCTGCGGCCCAGGCCCCCACCACGCCGGCGGCGGGCAAGCTTCAGGACGTGGAGATCCGGGGCGTGCAGACCGGCAACAAGCTGGAGAATGTGAAGCCGCCCCTGAACATCGAAGTCGACGCCTTCGAGACCATCCGTCCGGCTTTGGAGCCGGACCAGTCGATGCTGTTGGCCGTCTCGCCTTTGACCGTGTCCTGGCGCCGCACTCATCCCGAGACCCTCGACAACCAGCGCGTGATCCAGCCCTGGCGCCTGACCTTCAGCCAGAGGGCCGGGATCATCCTGCGCGTGCGCGACCAGCTCTTCGCGGTCCTGGGCCGCAAGCTGGAACCCAGGGAGGCTAAAGCCTACTCCTGGAACATCACCATCGCCGACGAAGAAGGCCGGATCTTCCACCACTACGAGGGCACCCGCAACCCTCCGGAGGAGCTGGTCTGGAGCGGCCAGAACGACCAGGATGAGTGGATCAAGGCGGGCCACTCCTACGCGGCTGTCTATACCTTCGTCGATCCCTCCGGAACCCCGCACCGGGGCGTGGGCAACCCCCTGCTCTTCCACGGCCTGGCGCATCAGGAAGACACGGGCCTGCACCTGACCCTCGACTCAGCCGTCCTCTTCGGCGCCGCCAAGACCGCCGCCGAATTGGAGAAGACCGCCGGCTACGACCTCCTGCGTTCTGCGGCCGACCTCGTCAAGCGGCGTTATTCCGCCGTCCCCATCGCCGTCCGGGTGTTCGCGGCCACCAAGGAACTCGCGGACACGCAGGCCGCGGCGGTCCAGGGGTTCCTGCTGCAGGAGCTCAAGACCGCGAGCAAGAACGTGACCATGGATGGGACCCGGGCCGCTTTCTCCGACCAGCGAGTGGAAATCGTCCTCCTAAACCGCTAGTATATAGACCGATTTTAAGATTCCCGGGAGGTCTTCTATGTCGATAAATGTCGGCGTCAATGGTTTCGGCCGCATCGGGCGTCTGGTGCTCCGGGCGGGCGCGAAGAATCCCGGCATCAATTTCGTCGCGGTCAACGACCTGACGGACGCCCAGACCCTGGCCCATCTTCTCAAGTACGATTCGACCTTCGGCATCTATCCGGGGCAGGTGGAGGCCGTGGGCACGGACCTCAGAATAGACGGCAAGCTCATCAAGGTGCTCGCTGAGAAGGACCCTGCCAAGCTTCCCTGGAAGGACCTGAAGGTGGATTATGTCATCGAATCCACGGGCAAGTTCACCGACGCGGAGAAGGCCAAGGCCCACATGGTGGGAGGCGCCAAGAAGGTCGTCATCACGGCGCCCGCCAAAGGCGAGGATATCACGATCTGCATGGGCATCAACGAGGAGCTCTACGACCCGGCCCGGCATCATGTCATTTCCAATGCCTCGTGCACCACGAACGGCCTGGCCCCGGTGGCCAAGACTCTCGACGAGGCCTTCGGCATCAAGGCCGGCATCATGACCACCATCCACGCTTACACCAACGACCAGCCGATCTTGGACTTCCCGCATACGGACCTGCGCCGGGCGCGCGCCGCGGCTTTGAGCATGATCCCCACCAGGACCGGGGCGGCCCAGGCCATCGGCTTGGTCTACCCCAAGCTCAAGGGCAAGTTCACGGGCTGCGCCATCCGCGTCCCCACGCCTGATGTCTCTTTGGTCGATCTGACCGTCTATGTCGAGAAGGCCACCACCAAGGCAGAGGTCAACGCCGCCCTTAAGAAGGCTTCCGAATCCGCGCGGCTCAAGGGCCTTATGGAATTCTGCGAGACGCCGCTGGTCTCCAAGGACTTCACCGGCAATCCGGCCAGCTCCATCGTGGACGCGGCCCTGACCGACGTCATCGGCGGCAATTTGGTCAAGGTGTTCGCCTGGTACGACAACGAGTGGGGCTACTCGAACCGCATCATCGACCTCGTCGCCTACATCGCCACGAAGGTGGGAGTGCCGGCATGAGCACGGCCAATCCTGCGCTCAAGATCAAGCGCCTTCAGGACATCGAAGTTGAGGGTAAGCGGGTCTTGGCGCGCGTGGATTACAACGTGCCCATGAAGGACGGCAGAATCACGGACGACACGCGCATCCGCGAAACGCTCAAGACCTTGGAGTACCTGATCGCACGGGGGGCGAAGGTCGCCCTGGTCGCTCATTTGGGCCGGCCCAAGGGCAAGCCCGATCCGAAGTACTCGCTCAAGCCCGTGGCCGAGGCTCTGTCCCGCTTGCTCAAGCGGCCGGTGGCGTTCGCGCCGGATTGCGTGGGCCCCGAGGCGGACCGGATCGTCGGCGCGCTCCAGGGCGGGAAGATTGCGCTCCTGGAGAACCTGCGCTTCCATCCCGAGGAGGAGAAGAACGCCCCCGCGTTCGCCCAGGCCCTGGCCAGACACGGAGAGGTCTTCATCCAGGAGGCTTTCGGCGCCATCCACCGGGCCCACGCCTCCACCGCGGGAGTCTGCAAGTATCTGCCGGGAGGCATCGGGTTCCTGGTGCAGAAGGAGCTCGAGTTCCTCGACCGGGTCCTGAGCAACCCCACGCGGCCCTTCCTCGCCATCATCGGCGGCGCCAAGGTTTCGGATAAGCTCGGGGTGCTCAACAAACTGCTCGACCGGGTGGATTGCCTCCTCATCGGCGGCGGCATGGCCTATACTTTTCTGAACGCGCAGCAAGTCTCGGTCGGCAAATCCCTGCTCGAAGCCGATAAGGCCGATGACGCGCAGCGGATCATCGCGAAGGCCTACGCCCGGCAGGTCAAGTGCCTGCTCCCGGCCGACCACTTGGTGGTGCATGAAATACAGCCCGACGCCCAGACCGCCGTGACCCAGTCCATGGCTGTTCCGCCGGACATGATCGGCGTGGACATCGGTCCGCATACCGTTGAAATCTTTACCGAGGAGATCCTCAAGGCCCGCACCATCTTCTGGAACGGACCTATGGGCATTTTCGAGACCGATGCTTTTTCCGGGGGGACGCTGGCGGTGGCCAAGGCCATGGCCGCGGCGACCAAGGCTGGCGCCACCACCATCGTGGGCGGAGGCGACAGCATCGCGGCCCTGGCCAAGGCCGGTTTGGCTTCCCAGGTGTCGCACTGCTCGACTGGCGGCGGGGCCAGTCTGGAGTTTCTCGAAGGAAAAATCCTGCCCGGCTTGGCGGCATTGGCCGGTGGAGTGGTATAATCTAACCTATGATCTTCTACAGCTTTCTACAGACGGTTCATGTCATCGTGTGCCTGCTCATGATCCTGGTGGTTCTTTTGCAGACCGGGCGGGGCGCGGGTTTGTCGGTGCTCGGGGGCGGGGGGGATTCCCTCATCAATACGCCTACGGGCTCGGATTTCATGAAGAAGTTCACTGCGATTTTGGCTGGGACTTTTGCCTTCACCTCGTTGTTCCTGACCTTGCTTGCGAACCGGGCCGGGATGACGAGCGTCACGGCCAGGGTCCGGCCAATGCCGGCTCCGCAGCAGCAACAGCAGCCGCTGCCGGCGCCGGTTGGACAGTCTAAGGGCAAGTAACTATTTCGCGCGGGTGGCGGAACTGGCAGACGCGTACGTTTGAGGGGCGTATGGGGAAACCCGTGTGGGTTCAAGTCCCACCCCGCGCAAATTTTTAGGAATGAACGAGCCTAAATTCCTTGCCGACAGCATGCTGGGCAAGCTGGCCCGGTGGCTCATCCTCCTGGGCTACGACGCGGCGTACGGGGGCGCGGCGGGCCGGGCGGATTCATCCCTTCAGGAGCAAGCCTTGCGGGAAGGCCGCGTATTCTTGACGCGCGACATCCGCCTCCCGGAAGTGGCGGGCCTGCGTATGATTGTGGTGCGCCCTGAGCATTTCGAGGATCAGCTGCGCTGCGTCTTCAAGGTCCTGGGGCTCAAGCTTGACCGGGCGCGGCTCTTCACGCGCTGCACATATTGCAATCGGGCTCTGGAGCTGGTACCTCGCGAGGAAGCTTTGCCCTTGGTTCCACCCCTGGTCCGCGAAATGCAGGCCGACTTCCGGCGCTGTCCGTCCTGCCAAAGGATGTATTGGAACGGCACGCACACCCAGCGCACGGCGGCCAAGTTGGCGGGCTGGGGGCTTTGAGCCGCGCCGTGGAAGCTCGTTTATTTTTAAGATTATTCGAACCTGTCGAGGGGGCCTTCGTCATGAATCGCAATGCCATCTTCCTGCTATCCTGCGTCTTCGCCTGCAGCGGCTGCGTGACCGCGTCCAAGTATCGGAATCAGCAGACTCTGACCGCGGCGCAGCAAAGGCGTGCCGATTCGCTGGACAAGGACTTGGCCTCGGCCACCAAGGATTTGGCGGCGGCCCAGGCGGCTCTAGCGGCCGCCAAAGACGCCGCCAAGAAGGATGCCGACACCGAGGCCGGCCTCATCGCCCAGCTCAAGGCCAGCGCCGATCAATTGGCCTCACTCCATGCCGAGATGGCCTCGGTTCAGAAGTCCAACCAGGATCTTCAACAGTCGTTGGACGCCAAGAAGGGGGAACTCTCTAAGAAGATTTCCGAACTCATTAAGGAAAAAGACGACCTGTCCCAAAAGCTCGATGCCGCCAGCACCGGCTTGGCCGCGGCCATGGCCAGGGCCGTGACCGCTGAGGCCTCCTTGGCCGCGCGGGAGATGGACCTGGCCATGGCCCGTGACGAGAAAGCCGCCTTGGCGAAGGCCAAGGCCGACGAGGTGGCCGCGGTCAAGCAGAACTCCGAGGCCCTGGCCGCCAGCCTGAAGTCGGAGATCGCGGCGGGAGAGGTGACCATTACCCAGCTCAAGGGCAAGCTGACCGTGAACATGGTGGACCGCGTGCTCTTCGACTCCGGACAAGCCGAGGTGCGCACCGACGGCCAGAAGGTGCTGGAGAAGGTGGGCAATATCCTCGGCGGCGTTGCGGACAAGGACATCCGCATCGAGGGCCATACCGACAACGTGCCCATCATCGGCGGCCTCAAGCGCAGGTACAAGACCAATTGGGAGCTTTCCATGGCCCGCGCCACGGCCGTGGCGCGCTATTTGCAGGACGTGGCCAAGGTGGACCCGAAGCGGCTGGCGGCGGCAGGCTACGGCGAGTATCGCCCCCTCGCGCCTAACGACACCCCTGAGCAGCGGGCTCAGAATCGCCGCATCGAGATCGTCCTGGTCCCGAGGGATTAGGGCGCGGCGAAAATAAGCTATTGACCTAACGGAAATATTGGATTAAAATATATCAGCAATGGGCCTATAGCTCAGCTGGGAGAGCGCTTGCATGGCATGCAAGAGGTCGTCAGTTCGATCCTGACTAGGTCCACCATTTTAATAACCCTCCCTGTGGAGGGTTTTTTTTGGCGGGTTGAATAGGGATGGGGTTTTTGTTTCTGCACTATTGTGGTAGAATTGGCTATAATCTTAATTAAATAATCCTTAATTTGTTGGTAGATAGGAGAACAAATGAAGACTCTGATTTTGTCCGTCGCTCTTGTGTTGTGCGTCGCGAGCGCTCGCGCCGACGATATGACCGGGCGGCTGGGCGTCGGAGGCTCGTTTGGAGCCGCGACTTCGCTCGGCATGAAATCCGTGGAGAATAACCATTTAGGGCTCGACGCCGGCGGCTGGCTGCGCTACGGCATCAGGCCGGGCTGGAGCGCGCGTCTTACCTATGACCATCTTGGCATCAACCGCGGTACGGGACGCGTCGAGCCCATCCTGGCCGGCCTCGAGTGCGACATGGCCCCGAAGTCCGATTGGAATCCGAACTTCCATTTCGGCGTTGGTCCGGCCTTGGTGCACCACCTCTCTTTGGTCAACGGCAAGACCGTTGTCGGCGCCAACCTCGGCATCGGGTTTGACCATTTCCTGACGCGCTGGTTCAGCATAGGCGCCACGGCGGACTGGTTCCCGGCCCTGAAGAGCTACCCGTTGCAGAAGGACATCAATGTCGAGCGCATCGGCCTGCTGGTCGGATTCTGGTTCGGCGGCGAGGCTGGTTCGACGCCCGCTCGTGCCGCGGCCGTTCCAGTTCCCGCGCCTGCGAAGGGGGGATTGTCCGAGGCCGAGCTGGCCGCGGCAGCGGCCAAACTTGCGCATCCGGAGGCGGTGGAAGTGACCGACGCTTCCCGCGCCGTGGAGTCGTCGCTCGCAAATCCGAAGGCGGAAGCCGCATCGGCTCTCGGAACCGCCGCGGCCGTTGCGCAAGCGCGGCCCAAGAGGCACAAGCGGCACAAGGCGGCGGAGGATCAGCAGGCTGCCGCGGCGTCTGGAGCGGGCGCGGCCAGCCCTGCGGCGGCGCCGTTGAAGGCGAATGAGGCCTACGCCAATCCCGACTACATGGCCGCCCCTCCGGCCACGCCGCACATGCTCCAAGAGATCACGGCTCAGCCGAACGAGGTGCGTATCAATCTGGATCAACCTGGACCTTTTCATTCCATGTTCGCCGAGCATCCCCTGCGTTTGGTCATGGACTTGCTGTATGTGAAGTACGTGTCGCGGGACCACTATCAGCCGACCGGCTCGCGCTGTCTGGAGGGGGTTCGCTCGGATCAATACCAGACGCAGCCTTTCCCGATCGTGCGGGTCGTCCTCGACCTGCGCTGCCCCATCGTCTATCACACCAAGTGGGAGGGGAACGCTCTCGTCGTATCCTGGCAGGACAAGTCCGGCGCCGGGGAGCCGGCCCGGACGGACAAGCCCTGAAAATCATGCCGATAACATCTTGCCAGCGCATGCTAGACCGACTTTTTGGCAAGGCCAAACGCAGTATTTTGATCGCCGACGATGACCCGGCGATCCGCAGCCTAGTCAAGGATATCCTGGACACGCAGGGCTACCGGGTCGAAACCGTCGGGGACGGCCAGGAAGCCATCAAGCTCCTGGGCCGCAAGAAATTCGACCTGATCATCCTGGACGTGCATATGCCCAGGCTGGAAGGCCCGCAGGCTCTTGAGGTCATCCGGCTCATGCCCGGCTGCAATAAGATGGGCGTCATCATCCTGAGCCTGGAAGGGATGATGGAGACTCTCCTCGACGCCTGCAACAAGGGCATCTACGCCTACATCGCCAAACCGTTCACTCCCGCCACGCTCATCGGGAAGGTCAACGCCTACTTCTCCGGGCTGTAGAAGACTTAAGCTTCCACTGTAGACACATCGCTGGGTCGCCTTGGTCCTAGGGTCCATTGTCCCATCCACGACGATTTCGCCTCGGCCTTGCGCTACGCCCAGGCCTTGGGCTGCGAGGCCTTGCAGATATTCCCTTATCGGCGCCATGAGGTCCCTGGCTTTCGCGCGTCGGCTCATGCCCGCGCAGGAAAATTAGCCCGCGATCGTCGGGTGGGCCAGAGGCGGCTAAAGCAGGACCTTGTGAACGTTGAAAGTAGTATTTATAGTGTTATAATGAAATTATGGGGCGCCGCCAATGAGAATGTCCCTGCGCGTCAAGCTCATCCTCATCATCGTGGGGGGGAGCTTCGCTCCTATGCTCATGAATCTTATCGTGACGACATCCGTGTACAAAGACATCATGCGCCAGGACAGCGCCAATCAGATAAGTCTGATCGCCCGGATGGCGGCGGAAGACTGCGTCAGCGACCTGGCCTCCGGGGATAAGGCTGCGGCCGAGCGGTCGCTTCGGAAGTTTTCCCTGGTGCCCGAGGTCGAGGATGCGCAGATCTACGACGATCAAGGCAGGGTCTTCGCCACCTATTGGTCGGAAGGCAAGTCGCTCGGCCTTTACGCGAAGGGCGGGACTGCCCTGCCGCTCTATCCCGACCGGATCGCTCAGCCTCAGGCAGCCTCCGTCACCCTGCGCCAGGGCCGTTGGGAGATCCTGCAGCCGATAGCGACTAAGGAGCGGAGCTCCGGGACCCTGCGCTTGGTGGCCTCCGCGGCCGTCCCGGAGGCGCTTCTCAGTGCCCGGCTCAGGGTATTGACGGTTATCTTCCTGGCCCTGCTCCTGCTGACCGTTTTCCTGGCTTGGATCATCCAGGCCCATGTCTCAAGGCCGATACTGCGGCTTGCGGGGCTGATGCAGGAAGTCTCCAGGACTTATGATTATTCCTCTCGGATCACGCTGGGACGCACTGACGAAATAGGGGATTTGGCGAAAGGGCTCAATGGCTTGCTGGAGAGCCTGCAGGCGCAGCGCCTCCTGCGCGACCAGGCCGAGGAGAAGCTCAGGCTGGCCAGCGTCTATAACCGTGCCCTCCTCGAAGCGAGCCTGGATTTTCTGGTCACCATCGCTGCCGACGGCAAGATCACCGACGTGAACACCGCCACGGAGCAGGTTACGGGGGTCGCGCGCGGCGAACTCATCGGCACCGATTTTTCGGATTATTTTACCGAGCCCGAAAAGGCCCGCGCCGGCTACCAGAAGGCCTTTCAGGACGGCTGGGTCCGCGACTATGAGCTGGAGATCCGGCATCGCGATGGGCGCGTCACACCCGTCCTCTACAACGCCACGGTCTACAAGGATGCGGCCGGCACGGCTAGGGGCGTCTTCGCTGTCGCCCGGGACATCACCGAGTACAAGCGGGCCGAAATGAAGATGCAGGCCCTGAACCAGCGGCTCGTCGCCGCCAACAAGGAACTGGAGTCCTTCAGCTATTCGGTGGCGCACGACCTGCGCTCGCCCCTGCGTGCCATCGATGGCTTCAGCCAGGCCTTGCTCGAGGATTATTCGGCGTCTCTGGACGCCCAGGGGCGGGAGTATCTCGGGCGCGCGCGCGAAGGCGTTCAGCGCATGGCCCAGATGATAGACGACCTACTGAAGCTGGCGCGCGTGAGCCACGCTCCCATGGCCTTCCAGGATGTGGATTTGAGCGCCATGGCCGAGGACACTGCGGCTGAACTGCGCAGATCCCAGCCCGGCCGGGAGGTAGAGTCCCTGCTGGTGCCGGGCCTGGTCGCCGCGGGCGACCCCGTGTTGCTGCGCAGCGTCATGCGCAACCTGCTGGAGAACGCCTGGAAGTTCACGGCGAAAAAGCCGCGGGCGCGCATCGAGTTCGGGGCCGCCGAAGTCGACGGCCGGAAGGCCTTCTTCGTGCGCGACGACGGGGCCGGTTTCGATATGGCCTATGCGGCCAGGCTTTTCGGCACGTTTCAGCGCCTGCACACGGCCACGGAATTCCCGGGCACCGGCATCGGCCTGGCCACGGTCCGGCGCATCATCCAGCGCCACGGCGGCAGGGTCTGGGCCGAAGGCGCGGTGGGCCAGGGCGCGACTTTTTATTTCACCCTGCCGGCGTACACGACGGCGGATATCGCTGGTCTAGAATGACGTCGACGACGAGCCGTTGACCCTTTCCTGTGAATCGGAGCTTTTTCGGCGGCCGGCCAGCCGTTTTCTTTCCCGGCCCAGCGCATCGGCCTCAAGCATCGCCGCGACCATGAAATCGACGATGCGGCAGGCCTCGTCCTGGCCCAGAGACCGGTCCAGGCACAGCTGGGTCATGAGACCGAAGGCCACCTTCTCGCCGTGCAGATTTTCGAGCGCCGCGTCGGCCGAACGGGTCTCGACTTGCCGAGCAGCCCGACGTAATGGTCGACCTCCGCGAGCAGGCCGCGGCCTTGCACATACTTTCGCGGCAGAACGATCGCCTGTTTCATCATTGACCTCCAGCCGTCAGCCCGCCAGCGGGGCCAGCCATGCTATTATAATCCGGATGCGGTCCGCACAGGAGCGGGGATGAAGGGTTATGTCGCGGCCGTCGACTGCGGGACGAGCGCCATCAAGGCCGCAGTCTTCGACCTCTCGGGCAACGTCAAGGGCAGCGGCCGGAGGGATTGCCCCTGCCGGTTCCTGCCGGACGGCCGCATCGAGCAGAGCCCGCGGCTGATCGTCGCGCGGGCCTTCGCGGCCCTCAAAGAGGCCGTGGAGAGTTCCGGGGTCGCGGCCGGGCGGATAGCCGCCTTGGCCATTTCGAACCAGAGGGCCACGGTCATCTGCGCCGACCATCGTGGCGAGGCGATTGGCGGCGCGGTCTCCTGGCAGGATATGCGGGGCCGTCGGGCGCTCGACGCCCTGCGCGAGCGCATCAGCGACGAGGAGTATTACGGCATCACCGGCGTGCCCAGCAACCCGGTTTTTTCCCTGGGCAAGATACTCGCTCTCAAGAACACTCCGCGGCACGGCAAGTCCCGCCGTTTTGTCCTGATCCAGGATTATCTTTTGCGGCAGTTCGGCGCGGACGGCTTCTTCCTGGACTGGTCGAATGCCTCGCTTACCGGGATGTTCGACGTGGAGAGGCTGCGCTGGAGCGCCGATATCCTCAAGCTCGCCGGCATAAGCGAGAGCCAGCTTTCGGTCCTCGTCCCCAGCGGCAGGAAGGTCGGCGCGGTCTCGAGGCGGGCGGCGCAACGCTGCGGGCTCCTGCCGGGGACCCCCTTGGTGTCGGGAGGCGGCGACCAGCAGTGCGCCGGCATCGGAGCCGGCGCGGTAAGAGCCGGCGTCGCCGAGCTCACCTTGGGCACGGCGGGCGTGTTGTTGGCCTGCGTCGAGCGGCCCCGGAAGGACCCCAAGATGCGGATCGCCTGCTGCGCGCATGCCGTGCCCGGCAAGTGGGAGGTCGAAGGGCTCCAGAACTCAGCCGGGGCCTGCCTGGATTGGTTGCGCAGGATAGTCTCCGGCGAGAGATTCACCGCGGGCTTCTTCCGGAGGGTCTTCGCCCCGGAGCCGGGCTTGGGGGACCCCCTGTTCTTCCCTTTCCTGGCCGGGGCTGGCGCGCCGAACTGGGATCCTGACGCCAGGGCGATGTTGCTCGGCCTGACGCACGCCCACGGCCGGGAGTCTCTGGCGCGCGCGGTCCTGGAGGGCGTTTCCCTGGAGACCAAGTCCATCATCGACGCGTTCGCCGGCATGCGCGTCCCTATCAAGGAGATCCGTTTGACCGGCGGGGCATCAGGCATCTCGGGCTGGAGCCAGATGCAGGCGGACATCTTCGGTATCAAGGTGACGCGGCTCGCCGACCCGGAAGCTTCCGTCCTGGGGGCCGGGGTGCTGGCGGCTTACGGGGCCGGGGCGTTCGCCTCCCTGCCGGCGGCGGCCGACGCGATGGCGCGGACCACGAAGGCCTGCCAGCCGGTCCTGGGGCGCGCCGGGCTCTATGAGCGCCGCTATAAAAGGTATCATGACATTCTCGTCCAGTTCGAGCAGGGCGGCATCTTCCAAATGATGTCCTGACCCTATATGAAGAACAGCCCGGCCGCGACGGCACAGACCGCGCAGATATTCGACCGCTTCCTGGCGCTCACCCAGGACGGCGTGTACCGGTACACCTTCACCGAGGGCAGGATCCTGTACGCCAACGCCGGATTCGTGCGTATCCTGGACCTGGACTGCGCCCCCGAGGCAGTGCCCGGCAAGCGCCTCGAGGACCTGATGATCTACACCGAGGCGCCGGGCACGGTCCGCAAGCAGGCCGACGCGAAAGACAATATCCGCAATTTTGAATACCATTTCAAGACGCTCAAGGGGGCGGACCGCTGGGTCCGCCACGATTCCTGCGTCATTACGGACCCCGAGACCGGGGAGAAGGCGGTCGAGGCTTTCGTCAGGGACATCACCGAGAGCAAGCGAGCCGAGATGGAACTGCGGGCCCTCAATGAGCGGCTTTCCGCCGCCAACAAGGAGCTCGAGTCCTTCTGCTACTCGGTGGCGCACGACCTGCGCTCTCCCCTGCGCGCCATTGACGGGTTCAGCCAAGCCTTTCTCGATGAGTATGCGGCCGTTCTGGATGCTCAGGGCCGGGAGTATCTGGGGCGCGTGCGCGAAGGCGTCCAGCGCATGGCCCAGATGATAGACGACCTCCTGGAGCTGGCGCGCGTGGGCTACACTTCCACGGTTTCCCAGGCCGTGGACCTGAGCGCCTGGGCCAGGGATGCGGCGGAGGAACTGCGCCGATTCCAGCCCAGCCGGGAGGCCGAGTTCGTCCTGGCGCCGGGCCTGGCCGCCGCGGGCGACCCTGTGCTACTGCGCAGCGTCATGCGCAACCTGCTGGATAACGCCTGGAAGTTCACGGCGAAAAAGCCGCGGGCGCGCATCGAGTTCGGCGCCGCCGAGGTCGACGGTAAAAGGGCTTTTTTCGTGCGCGATGACGGGGCCGGCTTCGACATGGCCTATGCGTCCAAGCTCTTCGGCGCGTTCCAGCGCCTGCACACGGTCGCGGAATTCCCGGGCAACGGCATCGGCTTGGCCATAGCCAAGCGCATCATCCATCGCCACGGCGGACGGATGTGGGCCGAAGGCGCGGTGGGCCAGGGCGCGACTTTTTATTTCACCTTGCCGGAGGGCAAAGTCCAAGGAGGCGGATGAACATGGGCGACACCAAGAACGGGGCGGAGAACCTCAAGCACAGGCAGATATTGTTGGTCGAGGACAACGTGGACGACGAGCTGTTGACCCTGCGCGCGCTCAAGAAGAACCGCGTCGGCAACGGGATCTTCGTGGTGAGGGACGGCGCCGAGGCCCTGGACTGGATTTTCGCCACCGGCCCCTACGCCCAAAGGGACACCTCCATCCTGCCCGCTGTCGTCCTGCTGGACCTCAAGCTGCCCAAGATCGACGGCCTTGAGGTGCTCAGGCGCATCCGCGCCGACGCGCGGACGGCGCTGCTGCCGGTGGTCATCCTTACTTCCTCCAACATGGAGGAGGACGTGGCCCGCAGCTACAAACTCGGCGCGAACAGCTTCGTGCGCAAGCCGGTGGACTTCGAGGGCTTCATCAAGGCGATCCATGAGCTCGGGCTGTATTGGCTGATCATCAACGAGCCGCCGCCGCAAGGCCCTGCGAAATAGGCGGGCACCCCGAGGGCGCTTTCGGCAGGAGGACTTCGTACATGGACCAAGAACTACGCATCCTGATGCTGGAGGACTGCGCCTCCGACGTGCAGTTGGAGGCGCTGGCTCTGCGCAAGGCGGGCATCCCCTTCCTTTTGGAGCGCGTGGAGACAAAGGATGCGTTCATTAAGGGACTGAAGGAATTCTCGCCCACGGTCCTGCTCGTGGATTACAACCTCCCGTCTATGACCGGCCTCGAGGCATTGGAGATCGCCCAGAAGGAGTGCCCGGACGTGCCCTTCATCTTCGTCACGGGCGCCATGGGCGAGGAGATGGCGGTCGAGACGCTCAAGAAAGGCGCCACGGACTACATTCTGAAGAACAACCTGACCCGCCTGGCCCCGGCCGTGCGGCGTGCGCTGGAGGAGGCCCAGGTGCGCCTGGAGCGCCGCAAGGCGCAGGAGGCCCTGCGGGAGTCCCGCGATTATTTGGACGCCATCATCAACGCCATCCACGATCCCATCTTCGTCAAGGACCGCCGGCACCGGTTTACCCTGGTCAACGACGCCTTGTGCAAGTTCATGGGGCGCCGGCGCGAGGAGCTGATAGGCAAGAGCGACCCGGAATTTTTCCCGAAGGATCAAGTCGAGGTCTTCTGGGTCAAGGACGACGCCGTCTTCGACACGGGACGGACGGACACCAACGAGGAGCAGTTCACCGACGCGGCGGGCCAGGTGCATACCATCATCACGGTCAAGGCCCTCTACACGGACCCGGTTGGCGAGAGGTTCATCGTGGGCACCATCCGCGACATCTCCGAACGCAAGCGGGCGGAGGAGGCCCTGCGCGAGAGTGAAGAGCGCTTCCGCACTGTCATCGAGAACTCGCGCGACGGCATCAATCTGGTGGACCTGGCCACGGGACGCTTCGGCTTGATAAGCCCCGCGCAAGTGGCCATGACCGGGTTCACTCTCGCGGAGCTCCAGAACTTCACCTCCGACGAGGCTTTCGAGCGCGTGCATCCCGACGACCGCGAGAATGCCGTCAACCAGCACAAGCGGGTGGTCGCCGGCGAGGATGTGCCGGAGGCAGTAGAATTCCGCTGGAAGGTCAAGAGCGGCGAGTACCGCTGGTTCGGCCACACCCGCAAGCTCGTGCGCGACGCGCAGGGCCGTTCCGTGGCTATAGTCGGCGTGGCCCGCGACATCACCGACCGCAAGCGGGCCGATGGTGAAAAGGTCCTGCTCGACGAGAAGTTCCACCAGGCCCAGAAGATGGAGGCCGTGGGCCTGCTCGCCGGAGGCATCGCGCACGACTTCAGCAACGTGCTGACCGCTATCGTGGGCTACAACTACCTCGTCCTGGACGGCCTCAAGGCCGACCATCCCGTGCGTCCCTTCAGCCTGGAGGTCAAGCGGGCCACGGAGGTGGGCGCTTCCCTGAGCCGCCAGCTTCTGGCCATGAGCCGCCAGCAGGTGGCGCGGCCGCGCGTGCTGGACCTTAACAGCGTCGTCATCGAGACGGCCAAGCTGTTCCGCCGCCTGGTGGGTGATAACATCAAGACCGTCGTCGAGTCCCAGCCGTCCCTCTGGCCGGTCAAGGTGGACAGCGGACAGATGGAGCAGATCCTGCTTAACCTCGTCGTCAACGCCCGCGACGCCATGCCCAAGGGCGGCCAGCTCACCATCAAGACTCAGAATGTCATCGTGATAGGGGAGGGCCAGGCGTATGCCAAGCTCACCTTGCCGCCCGGTCATCATGTCTGCGTGTGTAAAGGCAACCAGTCCCCCGCGAACACGAAGGACGCCGGCGTGACGGAGGCGGGCCGCGAGGCGCACGCCCGGCTCGCCTTGCCGCCCGGCGAATATGTCTGCCTGGAGGTCCGGGACACCGGGATAGGCATGGACGCGGCCGTCCAGGCGCGCATCTTCGAACCATTCTTCACCACCAAGCCAGCCGGCCATGGCACGGGCCTGGGCCTGGCCACGGTCCATGGTATCGCGAAGGACTGCCATGGGAGCGTCTGCGTGGAGAGCGCGCCGGGCCAGGGCACGACCTTCCGGATCTGCCTGCCGCGCGCCGAAGGCGGGAGCGCGGCCATGCTGGGCGAGGCTGCGGCGAAGACGGTCTTGGGTGGCGATGAAGCCATCCTGGTCGTTGAGGACAACATCCCCTTGATGGACCTGCTCAGGAAGGCCCTGCGGCGCCACGGCTACCGGGTCTTCGGGGCGGCTAGCGGCGCGCAGGCCCTGGAATCCTGCGGCAAGCCCAAGCAACGCATCGACATCGTGCTCATGGATATGGTCCTGCCGGACAGCAACGGAGGGGAGCTGTTCGCGCAATTGAAGCTGCTGCGCCCGGGACTGAAGGTGGCGTACATGACCGGCTACCCCGGTGCGCTGATGGACGGGGCCAACATGTCCAGCGACATGGCCTTCATCGAGAAGCCCTTTTCCATCGAGACTCTTCTGGGGACCCTGCGTCGGGAATTGGACAAGGCACGCGCCGCCGAGGCGGGGCCGGCGTCGAGTTAGGCGGCCGCGGCCTGGGGCCGGAACGCCGGGTCAGGCCAAGAGTGCGGCGTCAGGAAGAGACGACTACCGCGTCCACGGGGCACTGCTCTTTCGCCTGCTGGCAGGACTCCCGCGCGGCCTCCGGCGTCGGGTCGGTGAAGGCCACGGCCTTGCCATCTTCCATGCGGAAGACTTCGGGGCAGAGGTTCACGCAGAGTTCGCAGCCGATGCACAGCTCCGGGTCGACTTTCGCTTTCATGTTCCCCTCATGGACGAACGATCATTCTGGTCAGAAACCGATCTTGAGGCCCTCGCGGGCCATCATGAGCTCCAGCGCGTAGCCCTTTTCGGCGATGCGCTTGCGGGCGTCGGCCTCGGTGCGGTCGAGCAGGGCGTCGCTGTAGGAGTCGTCGTGGTGGAAGAGGACCAGGCGCCGGATGCCGCAGCGCGCGGCGAGGTCCACGGTGTCGGCCCAGCTGGAGTGGCCGTTGTTCTTGCGCGTCTGGTAGTCGGAGTCGAGGTAGCGCGCGTCGTGGATGAGCACATCCGCGCCCTGGGCGAGGCGGCAGAGCCGTTCATCGTAGTCCTGCATGGCGGTGCCCTGCTCCCCGTATATCTCCGAGTCCGGCGCATAGACGAACTTGCGCCCCTCCGCCTCGACGACGAAGGCCAGCGTCGTGTCCGGATGGTTGGCGAAGAAAGGCGAAAGCTGTACTCCCGGCAGCAGGGCGTAAGTCTCTTCCCGCATCTCGAATATCTCCAGCTGGGCTTGCATGGCGCCGAACTCCGGCGGGGCGGCCTCGAAGAGGTTCTGGATGCGGCCCTCCAGCGCTTCGTCCGGGGAGGCGGGAGCGCCGATGTTGATCTTGAAGCCCTCGGCATAGGCGGGGGCGAACTTTTCCAGGCCTTCAATGTGGTCCTGGTGGAAATGGGTGAGGAGCAGCCACAGGTTCCGGTACTTCCCTTCCTCGACCAGCCGCTGGCCCAACGGGACGATGCCGGAACCGGCGTCGAAGATAAGGAGGCTGCCGGCGACTTCCAGGGAGACGCAGGGCGTATGCCGGCCGTAGCGGGAGGGCTCTCCGCCCTCGTAGGGGGAGAGGCTGCGGCAGCCCCAGACGGTGGCGTGCATCTTGGCCTCGGCCGGGGCCTGCGGCTGCGGACCCAGTCGGGGCGCGACGGCTGGGGCCAGCGAGGGCGGCGCCTGGCCCGCGAGCAGGTCCGCGATCTGCATGGCGAAAGTGTCCACGTTATAGGGCTTTTCGATGAAAAGGTCCGCGCCGTAGTCCGCGGCGCGCTTGCGGTCCGCGTGGAAGGCCTTGCCCGAGACCATGACGACCTTCACCGCCTTGGTCGCGGCGTTGCTTTTGATGCGGTGGCAGAGGGTCAGGCCGTCGAGCCCCGGCATGAGGATGTCCAATAGGACCAAGGCGGGAGGCCGGGCGAGTATGCTCTGGAGGCCCTTGGCGCTGTCGTTGATCAAATCGACTTCGTAGCCGGCGTCCTCGAGCAGGGTCTTGGAAAGCTCGCCCACGAGGGAATCGTCGTCCACCACTACGGCCCGCGTGCCCATACGACCAGGATTCTAGCAAATGCGCCGGGACCGCGGCGTCTTTGCTAAAATACCAGGATGAGAATCATCGCGGGCTCCCTGCGCGGCCGCAGCATCCGCGGCTCGGGAAAGGATTGGGGCGTGCGCCCCATATCGGGCCGCATCAAGCAGTCCCTCTTCGATATCCTCACGGGTCTGGTGCCGGGCGCCCGCCTCCTGGACCTTTTCGCCGGGACCGGCGCCGTCGGCATCGAGGCTTTGTCCCGGGGCGCCGCTTTCGTCTTCTTCATCGACCTTGACCGCCGCTGCATGGACCTGATCAACGGCAATCTTGCCGCCTCCGGGTTCGCGGACCGGGGCCGGGTCCATTTCGGCGATGTGCTCAGCGACCTCTCGTGGGTCCCTTTCCGCTCCGGGACCACGCAGTACGACTTGATCTTCATGGGGCCGCCTTACAAGGACGCGATGAAAAAGCCCCTGGCCTATTCGGCCCCGGCCTTGGCGCGCGTGGCCGCCGCCGGCCTGCTGGCGCCGCGGGGCTGGGCCGTCTGCCAGCACCATGTTAAGGAGGCGGTGGCGGCGCCCGCCGGCTGGTCCATGGTCCGGCAGGAGAAGTACGGTGACACATTCTTGAGCTTCTTCCGGCACGCCGGACCGCGGCCGCAGCCGGGCGCCGCGGGGCCCGCGTAGTGGAACTGAGCTTCACCAAGCTGCGGGTCTACCGTGAGTGCCCCTGGAAATACCGTCTCCAGATGGTGGAAGGCCGCCGCATCCCCCTGACTCCCGCCGGCTCCTTGGGCCTTTCCCTGCACCGCGCCCTGGAATGCTTCCATCGCCAGGAAGCTCCCTCGGACGCGGACCTCTGGGACTGCTATGAGCGCCGGTGGATGAGTCAAGGTTATCCCGACCAGCAGATCCGCGAGCGCTGGTTTGCCAAGGGACGGCGCATCCTGGAAAAGTACCTGGAGTCGGAACGCGAGCGGCGCACGGTCATCGTCGCCGTGGAGCGGGAGTTCACATACCCGCTGGGCCGGCATGAGGTTCGGGGCATGATCGACCGCATCGACCGCCATCCGGATGGCCGCCTGGAGGTCATCGACTACAAGACGGCCGGCGAGGGCGAGGCGCTCGACCCCACGGATGAATTGCAGCTGCGCTTCTACGGCCTGGGCTGCCGCGAGTCCTTGGCCATGGAGCCGGCCCTGCTCAGCGTTTGCCTCGTCGCCGCCGGCCGGCGGCTGACCGTCGCCTATGACGCGGAGGCGGAAGGGAGGCTCAAGGGCATGATAACCGAGGCGGCGGACCGCATCGCGGCGGGCGATTTTTCTCCGGACCGGAGTTTCTGCCCCGGCTGCGACTTCCGCATGACCTGCGCTTGCTTCGCGGCTAAGAGCTAGCCGGCCGCGCCGTCCGCGCAGACGCGGTTCTTCCCTTCGCGCTTGGCTTGATACAGGTTGAGGTCGGCGCGGTGCAAAAGCTCGGAATGGGAGACTTGCTCGCCGCCCTTGAGGGAGGAGACTCCGATGCTCACCGTGGCCATGTGTCCGCTTTTGGCGAAGGAGGCGCAGATGCGCAGCGCCACACCCGCGGCCGTATCGTGGTCCGCGCCCGGCATGATCGTCAGGAATTCATCGCCGCCCAGCCGTCCGAAGATGTCGTCGGCGCGCACGCCGGCCGCGATGGTCTCCGCCGTTTCCTTGATGACGCGGTCGCCAAAGAGGTGGCCGTGTAGGTCGTTGACCTTCTTGAAGTTGTCGATGTCGAGGAGGAGCAAGGAGATCGGCGTATGGTTGGTCAACGAGCGCTGCATCTCCAGTTCCAGGACCTCGTGCAGGTAGCCATGGGTGTAGGAGCCGGTCAGTCCATCGGTGACGGACTTCAGGTGCAGCTCGTCGAGCCGCACCCGCAGGGTGCGGTTGTTGACGCGTTGCTCCTCGCTGCGCAGGCCCAGGATGTAACCGAATAGTATGAAGCTGGAGATGGTCCCAAAGCCCATGAACGCGTAGAAAAGGAAGTTATACTGGAGTTCGAAGTGTGCCCATTGCGCCTTCAGCAGGGGCGCGGCCAACAAGTAGCGCAGGACGAAGGCGCCCAGCGGCGTGCACAGGCCGATGGCGAAGCCCAGGGCCGGATAAAGGTAGGTGTGCGGCAGCGTCCGCCAGAAGAACTTGCGATCGCCCAAGAGGGATCGGCGCCGGCGGCTGAAGAGCATCCGTAGATTATATCAACTCGGGGTCATCTTGAGGGCAGGACTTGGCGCGGGTTGATGAGGTCGGCGTACTTGACCATAAAATGCATGTGCGGTCCGGTGGTCATGCCGGTCATGCCGATGTGGCCGAGGGTCTGCCCGGCGCTGACATACTGGCCGACTTGCACCGTGGGGCCCGCGGCGCCCAGCCCCATGTGGTGATAGGTGGTGCAGGAGCCGTTGTCATGCTGGACGACCACCCCGACTCCGGATTGCTGGGTGCCGCCCGCGTAGATGACGCGGCCCGCGTCGAAGGCCACCAATGGGGTCCCCATCGGCGCCGCGATGTCGATGCCGGTATGGAAATGGGGATAGTAGACGCCGTTGTAAGTCCGGCCGGCATAGATCGCCCAATCGGTCGGTCCGAATTCCTGCGAGACATGGCCGCCGCCGTTGGCCACTGGCCAGATGTTGCCGCGCGCCAGCGTGATCGTCTGGGGAGGGGGCGTGTACGCCGGGGCATTGGCCATGGCCCGCTCCAGAATGCCTTCTTCGGCGGCGATGGCTTTTTGGACCTGGCGGAGCTGTTCTCTCGTGAACTTCTCCAATTGCCCTTGATAGTTGCTCAGGTAGCTGCGCAGGGCTGCGTCGGAGTTCGTCGTGGAGCTGGGCCGACCCATGTCGCTCAGATAGCTGCGCAAGGACGCTTCGGATATCGTGGCGGAGGCAGGCAGACCGTTCGAAAAATGTCCAACCCGGCCCCCGGAGGGCGGAGCCTGGCCGCGATCCGATCCGGCGTTCTTCATCGGCTGCCATTGCAGCGGCGCGGCGTGCGTTGTCCCGTCCGAAGCGCCTGGCCCGGAACCGTTCCTTGAAGATGCGTGGCCGGAAGCCTGGGATTCTTGCGTCGCAGGACCAGTCCCCTCTGTCGGGGCGGTGCCCGAAGCGTCCGCGGCCGAGACGCCTGCCAGCAAGGCCGGGCCGCCGCTTTCTCGCCTTTCGCCGGCTGGTGATGCTGCATCCACGGATTGAGGTTTCGCGCCATTTAGGGACGCTTTATCCGAGCCATTACCATAGGTCGAAAGTCTTGAGACTGGAATCGGAACCTCTAAACCTTCGATGTTCGTACGCGGGCCATTGTTCGTTCTCACCTTGGAGAGCAGCCAACCGGCGCTAATCCCTATACAGCACGCGGCAAGAATGAATAGCCCACGGGATGATTTTCCCGACCGCTCGGGCGTGTTCGGGGGGACTTCCATGACTCTATCAGTGTATCAGACCTGCGCCGGGGGAGAGTCATCCGCTGGATTGCAGGACCAGAGCAAGACGGCGGATCCGTCGCTGTTGGGCTCCAGCGCCGCGGCGCCTCCCGGCGGCAGGCTGCAGACCGCGTGGGAAAGGACCAGGACGAGCTCGCCCAGCTGGGGCTGGTGTCCGACGATGAGCAGTTCGGAGCAGCCGCGGCCGCGGTCCCGCAGCGCCGCGGCCAGCTCCTCGGGGCCCGCCTCGTTGGCCAGGGGGGGGAAGGCCTCCAGGCCTTGCGCCGGCTTGAGGACGGCGGCGGCTTCCAGAGCGGTCTGCGCCGCGCGCTGGAGCGGGCTGTGCAGGATGAGGTCGGGCCGGGCCCCTCGCGCCGCGAGCAGGCGCGCGACTTTGCGCACGTCTTCCCGGCCGCCATCCGAGAGCGGGCGGTCGAAGTCCGTGGCCACGCCCGCCGCGGCCGCGCTGGGCGAATGGCCGTGACGCAGGAGATACCAGCGCATGGCCTAGAGCCTATCAAAAATCCCGGAGAAAGACTATAATGCACCTCCCTGGCGATCCCATGAATCGGCGCTTGTTCGTCTTGGCTCTCGTCTTCGGTCTGGAGCTGCGCGCTCTGCCCGCGCGGCCGGAGGAAACCGACGCGGTTCTGGGCGCCATGAGCGCGGAGCTCGCCCGCTCCTGGTCGAGGCTGGCCCATGCCGAGGCCACGCCGCTCTATTACCTCGGCTACGAAGTAACGGATGTCTCCGAGTCCTGGATCTCGGCCAGCCTGGGCGCCCTGGAGAACGACGCGCAGGACTCCGCCCGCTGCCTGGACGTGGACGTCCGCGTCGGCTCCCCCCGGCTCGACAACACTCACGAGTTCAAGGGCCGCGACTCCTGGATGGACTACGGCCAGCGTCCGCGCGCGCGCCTGGTCCTGGAGGACGACCCCGCCGCCCTGCGGGCAGGGCTCTGGCAGCAGACGGACGCCGCCTACAAGGCCGCGCTGGAGCGCTACACCAAGGTCGAGACCAACCGGGCCGTGACCGCGACGGAGGAGGACAGCTCTCCCGATTTCTCCCAGGCGGCCGCGCCGGAGAGATTCTATGCCGCCGCGGCGCCGCCGCGCCTGGACCGGGAGCTGTGGCGCGCGAAGGTCAAAAAGTACTCGGCGTATTTCAAAGGCCGGCCCTTCGTCTACGAGTCGGGCGCGGGTTTGGAGGTCGAGCGGGTGGGCCGGCGCATGGTCTCCAGCGAGGGGACTCGTATCCTCACCGGCAACGTCTACCTGCGCCTCTCCTTCCGCATCTCCAGCCGCACCCCGGACGGGATGGACGTCTACCGCTTCAAGAGCTACGACGGCGACCGCTTCTCGGACCTGCCTTCGGACGAGACGGTCTTCCGGGACATGGACCGCGCCATGGCCGAGCTCCAGGCCCTGCGCGCGGCGCCCCTGGTCGAGCCTTTCGCCGGCCCGGTCATCCTCAACAACAAGGCCGCCGCGGTCTTCTTCCATGAGATCTTCGGCCACCGCGTCGAGGGCCAGCGCCAGAAGCACGAGAGCGAGGGCCAGACCTTCACCAAGAAGCTGGGCCAACCCGTGGTCTCGGATTTTATCTCGGTCTATGACGACCCCGCGCTGGAGCGCTTCCGGGGGACCTTCCTGCGCGGGGCCTACAAGTATGACGATGAGGGAGTCAAGTCCCGGCGCGTGACCTTGGTCGGTGACGGCATCCTGCGCGGCTTCCTCATGGACCGCATGCCCATCGCGGGCTTCCCGCGCTCCAACGGCCACGGCCGCCGCGAGCCGGGACACGCGGTCGTGGCCCGGATGGGAAACACCATCGTGGAGGCGTCCCGTTCCGTGCCTTACGCCGAACTGCGGCGCCTGCTGCTGGCCGAGCTGGCGCGGCAGAAGAAGCCCTTCGGCCTGGTTTTCGACGACATCTCCGGCGGCTTTACCCTGACCGGCCGGGAGTCCGTGCAGGCCTTCAAGGTCCAGCCGCTGCTCGTCTACAAGGTCTACGCGGACGGCCGTCCCGACGAGGTGGTGCGCGGGGTGGACATCGTGGGCACTCCCATCGCGGGTTTCATGAAGATCCTGGCGGCGGGCGACGACCCTGAAATCTTCAATGGCTCCTGCGGGGCAGAGTCGGGCATGGTGCCGGTCTCCGCGGTCGCCCCCAGCCTGCTCATCTCCGAGATGGAGGTCGAAAAGGTGGCCAAGGCCCAGGCCAAACCTCCGATCCTGCCGCCGCCCTTCGGGGACAAGGACTGAGGCCATGAGAAGCCTCCTCGTCCTGGTGTTGCTCGCCGGCCTGCGCCCGGCCTGGGGGGCCGCCTTGCCTGCCGATGACAAGGTGTTCCAGGCCATGCGCGCCGAGCTCGACCGGACCATGCGCCGCCTGCGCATGGACGACCTGCCCGGGCCTTACTTCGCGTCTTACGCGGTCCGGGACGGGATCCAGGCCTTCATCTCCGCGAGCTTCGGCGCGCTTTCCAGCAGCCAGGAGCGCGCGTTTCTGGAGTTGCGGGCCGACTTGCGCGTGGGAGACTATTCCTTCGACGACAACAACTTCCTCCCGGCGGGCTTGCCGTACGGCGCCTCGTCGGGCCAGGCCAGCGCGTCTTTCGAGGATGACTACGACAACCTGCGCCACGCCCTGTGGGCCGCGAGCGACGAAGCCTATAAGAGCGCCCTGGAGAGCCTGGCCAAGAAGACTGCCTTTAAAAAGAAGCACATGATCGCGGAATCGAACGACGATTTTTCCCGGGAGCCTTCCACGCAATCGCTCGCGGAGGTGTCCCGGACCCCGCTGGACCGCGCGCTTTGGGAGCAGCGGATCAAGGACCTGTCCGCGGTGTTCCGGGAGTTCCCGGACATCCAGGAATCCCGCGTCGAGCTGGGCTATGTGAGCGGGACCCGGCGGTTGCTTAACAGCGAGGGCACGGCGGTGCGGGGTTCGGACACGCGGATCACCATCAATCTCGGCGTCAACACGCAGGCCGTCGATGGATCGCGCGTGGGCGACAGCCTGACCTGGCATTATCCGGACTGGAAGGACGTGCCCGGCCTGGAGGCGCTGAAGGCCGAAGTGAAGCGCTTCGCCCAAGGCGTCGTGGACGAGGTCCACGGCTCGACCGTGGAGGCGTATGTCGGGCCGGTCCTCTTCGAGGCGGAGGCCGCGGCCGAGTTCTTCGACGTGCTGTTGGTGGACAATATCTCCAACCCGCGCGGCAGCTGGGCCGAGGACGAGAACAACCATATCTACGACGCGCCGCCTTTCGTGAGCCGACTGGGGATGCGCGTGGCCGTCCCCTTCCTGAACATCGTAGACGATCCGGCGCTGGAGCGCTATGACGGAGTGCCGCTTTTCGGCCATTACACGATAGACGACGAGGGGGTGCCGGCCCAACGCGTGGAGTTGGTGCGCAAGGGCAAGCTGGTAGACCTTTACATGAGCCGCGCGCCGATCCGGGAGCGGCGGCATTCCAACGGCCATGGCCGCGCGGCCTTTTTCGGCGAGCCTTCGGGGCGGATGGGCAACCTGGTGGTGACGCCGGAGAGGTCCGTGCCTTTGGCCGAGCTCAAGGACCGGCTGCGCGCGATGTGCCGGGAACTGGAGCTGGACTATGGGATCCTGGTGCGCAAGATGGATGGCCTGAGCCCGGTCGTGGCCTACAAGGTGTTCGCGGACGGCCGCCCGGATGAGGCGGTGCGGGGGGTGGAGTTCACGGGCGCGGGACTCCGGCCTTTGCGCGACATCGTGGCGGCGTCGCGGGAGATGTCTGTCTTCAATTTCAACCACGGCTCCAACGGCCGCAGCACGGTGCCGGCCTCCGTCGTGGCGCCCTCCATCCTGGTCCAGGAGATGGAGCTCAAGAAGGTGGACCGCAAGCCGGAGAAGAAGCCCTACCTGGAGCACCCGTACTTCGAGGGGAAGGCCAAGCCTTGAATGGATTGTGATATCATAGTCCAATCATGGCCGCTGAAAGGCATCTTGACCGCTTGCGCGAATTCCTGACGGGTTTCTTCCGAAACGAGCCGGTGCGCGTCCTGCTGTTCGGCTCGCGCGCCCGCGGCGACCACGCCGGCGCCTCCGACATCGACATCGGCATCCTCCCCGCCCAGGGTTTCGACCCGGCGAAACTGGCGTCGCTCGACGAGGAAGTGGACCGGCTGAACATCCCTTACAAAGTCGAGATCGTCAATCTCGCCGAGACATCTCAGCGCCTGAGAGCCCAGGCGCTCAAGGATGGGATCATATGGAAAGACTGAGCCTCAAACGCGCGGACGCGAACAAGTCTCTCAAGTCGCTGCAAGCGGTCCTCCAAGAGCCGTTTTCCGTCATCGTCCGGGACGCCGCCATCCAGCGCTTCGAGTTCACCTTCGAGGCTTTCTGGAAGTTCACGCAGGCGTATCTGCGCGAAATCGAGGGCAAGGCGATCAATTCGCCGAAATCTTGTTTTCGGGAGCTCTTCGCCTCCGGCCTCGTGGATGAGGGACAGACGGAGGTCCTCTTGCGCATGACCGACCGCCGCAATGAGACAGCCCACACCTATAAAGAAGAGCTGGCGCGGGCCATCTTCTCGGAAATCGGCGGCTTCTGCGCCCTCATGACCGCCGTGGTGAAAACCCTTGAGAAAGGCATGGCGCGATAACTTCGCCGTATGGTAAGCTACCGCGGTATGGGCTTGTTCAAATAATCGGCAATCATGAGATTGGACTATAAGGGAGAATGCCATGTTTTGTAGAAATTGCGGCAAAGAGGTCAACCCGAAGGCTATTGCCTGCCCTGCGTGCGGGGTGCCGCCGTGGGCTGAAAACAAATATTGCCAGGAGTGTGGAACAGAGACCAGTCCCAAGCAGATCATATGCGTCAAATGCGGGGTGGGACTGGCAAACGGAAGCGGGTTTGGTGAAGCTCTTACGAAATTCTCCTCAACTATTTCCGGGGCCGGTTTTGGGATGATTCTACTCATGTTCTTGCTTCCCTTCGTCACTTTTCAGTTCACCGAGGTGCAATTGGTCGTTGGCCAGAAGATGGCGGATGTGCCGCAGTCTTTCATGGGCCAAAACCTTAATGTCCCCAATTCCGTAAGAGGCCAAGTAAGGGAGGTGTCTCTTGTCGTTGTATTTGTTGTCGCTATTTTTGGGTTGATTGCATCCTTGGTTTTCCCGGGGAAAAGCAAGCAATCATTTGCAGCCTTGGCCGCCTGGATAGCCTTTGCCGGGTTGATTGTCTTTCCGATGCGGGTGGCAGGCGCGCTTTCCGAAGCCAATGGGGTTATCCAGGCGGGCTACCAGTTGGGGTATTATCTTGCATTGATAACGGCCGGGGTGCTAAGCGTTTTCTTTGTCTATCAAATCTCGATCAGCAAGGAAAAATATTTGGATTTCGGGGATGTCCTTGGTGAAATGGGCAAGCTGGCATCCAGGATTGGTCCAAGAAAGATCGGGTTGGCCTTGCTAGCTGGCTTGGTTTGTTTTGTCTGGCTGACCGAGGGGCAGTTGTTCGAGGAGATATTCCGCGAGGTGGTGCGTTACGGCTGCTTCATGGGCAGGAATTTGTGGGCGGCGAAATCGTCAGGCGGGATCGAGTGGGTGAGTATTCCGGGCGGGAACTTTACGATGGGCTCCGGCAATGGCGATGAGGGTCCGGCGCATAGCGTCACGGTCAAGTCCTTCCAGATGGCGAAGACCTTGGTGACCTTCGGGCAGTATAAGAAGTGCGTGGCGGCCGGCGCTTGCGCGGCGGCGCATGTGTCGGATGGGACATGCTATATATGGAACGGGTCGCAAGTGGTGCAAGGCACCCTGCCGTATTATTTTCAGGGAGACGACCAGCCCGTGGTCTGCGTGGACTGGGGCCAAGCCCAGGCTTTTTCCAAATGGGCCGGAGGTCGCCTGCCCACAGAGGCTGAATGGGAATACGCGGCGAGAAGCGGGGGCAAGGAGCAGAAGTATCCATGGGGGGATGCGGAAGCCACATGCGACAGAGCCGTCATTTCCGCAGGGGGTTCAGCAGGTTGTGGCCGTAATGCGACATGGCCCGTGTGTTCTAAGCCCGCGGGCAACACGCAGCAGGGTTTATGCGACATGGCGGGCAACGCTTGGGAGTGGGTGCAGGATTGGTATCATGACTCGTACAATGGAGCGCCGACTGATGGGAGCGCCTGGGAAAGTCCTACGGGCTCCTACCGCGTGATTCGTGGCGGCTCGTGGAACGGCGGCGCCGACTACGCGCGGTCGGCCTACCGGAGCTTCAACGACCCGGGCTACCGCGGCATCTACCTGGGCTTCCGGCCGGCCCGGCGAGGTCAATAACACTCTGCCCTTTAACCCTATTACCCTTTACCGAGTTTGTCGCGGAGGGAGCGAGTCCGGTCGCGCGCGAAGCCGCGACCGGAAGAGCGACCGAAGCCGCTTAGTAAACCATGAAGCTTAAAATATTCACCCTGCGCCTTGATCCCGCGACGGGCAAATTCGACGACAAGGACTTGGCCGAATTCCAACTCGGCAAGGACATGATCGAAGTGTCGGAACATTTCCTCGTGCACGAAAAAACCCCGACGCTCGTCTTGGTCGTCCGCTACCGGGAACTGCCCGACGGCGCGCATGCTTCGCCTGAGGCCGTCCGCAAGGACTGGCGCGCCGAGCTCGACGATCCGGGCAAGCGCATTTATGACGAGATGCGTCTTTGGCGCGGCCGCAAGGCCAAGCGCGAAGGCATGCCGCCGTACCTTATACTCAACAATCGAGAGTTGGCGGAACTCGCCATGAAGCGGCCCGCGTCGCTCGCGATGCTGCGCGAGATCGACGGCATCGGCGAGGCCAAATCCGCGCGCTGGGGCGAGGAAATCCTAGCGCTGCTTGCCGGGCTGGCCGCGGGATCGGCCGCGCAAAAACCGGAATCCTCGTCGGGGGGGGGGGGGTAATTCGTGGCCTCCGTCGAGCTCCCCCTTTTCGTCCACTGGGAAAAGACCCTCAGGGACATCCTCTCGCGCACGGAGAAATTTCCCAAGCGCGTGCGTTTCACCCTGTCCTCGCGCATAGACAACCTGGCGCTCGACGTCCTGGAGCAGATTGTCGAGGCGCGCTACACCAAGGATAAGTCGGCCGTCTTGAGGCAGGCGAATGTTGACCTGGAAAAGCTGCGGGTGCTTCTGAGGATCAGCCACGACGAGCGGCATCTTGACCACAAAGGCTTCGAGCACGTCGCGCGCAACATAGATGAAGCCGGCTGCATGATCGGCGGCTGGATTCGCAGCCGGGCAACCCAGTGAAGCGGGCCGGGCATCTCTTCGCGCAGGTCGCGGACTTCAGCGCGCTTTGCGCCGCGGCCCGCCGCGCCGCGCGCGGCAAGGGCCAAAGCCAGTCCGCGGCTTCTTTCCTTTTTCATCTGGAGACCGAGGTCCTCAAGCTCCAACGCGAGCTGATTGACGGCGGCTATCAGCCCCGGCCCTACCGGACTTTCTTTGTCTCCGACCCCAAGCCCAGGACCATCTCCGCCGCCGACTTCCGGGACCGGGTGGCCCACCACGCCCTCTGCGCGGCCTTGGAACCGCTTTTCGAGCGGGCCGCAATCTCCGACAGCTACGCCTGCCGGCCCGGCAAAGGCTCCCACGCCGCGGCGCGGCGGGCGCGGGCTTTCTCCCGGCGCTACGGTTATTTCCTCAAGCTCGACATCCGTAAGTTCTTCGAGAACGTGGATCATGAGGTCCTCAAAGCGGGCTTGCGGCGGCTGGTCAAGGACGCCCGTCTTCTCCAACTGGCCGGCCGCATCATTGGCCACGGCGCGCCCGGCTCGGCCGCGGGCAAGGGGCTTCCCATCGGCAACCTCACCAGCCAGCATTTTGCCAACCACTACCTCTGCCCCCTCGACCATTTCATCAAGCAGCAGCTTAAGGTCCGGGGCTACTTGCGCTACATGGATGATCTCCTGCTGTTCTCGGCTGCCAAGGAGTCCTTGCGCGACGCCCGGCGGCGGATCCAAGAGTTCGTGGAGCAGGAGCTCAAGCTGGAACTCAAGGACGAGGCGAGCGTGCTCGCTCCGGTCTCGGAGGGAATCCCGTTTCTTGGTCTGCGCCTATGGCCGAAGCTCGTCCGCCTCGACGGCCCGGGCAAACGCAGGCTCGTCTACGCCCTGAGGCAGGGGGCGCAAGGCTTGGCGAGCGGGCGGCTGAGCGAGGACGCGCTCGCCGCCTCTCTAAGAAGCCGCCTGGGCCACGCCGCGCATGCGGACACCCTGGCTTTAAGGCGCTCGCTGGGCGATTTGATGGATTCTGGTACGGGGGCATTACGGGCTCCAACCGCGTGAATCGTGGCGGCTCGTGGAACAACGACGCCGACAACGCGCGGTCGGCCAACCGGAACAACAACGACCCGGGCAACCGCAACAACAACCTGGGCTTCCGGCCGGCCCGGCGAGCTCACGGCCATTGGCCAGAAGTCCCGAGTCCAAGGACTCGGGGCCAGCGCCCAGGTCATGACCAAAGCCCCCCGGACCCGCGCCGCCCCGACACGGCAGTGTCGGGATGGACGAAGAGGCAAAACGCGCCGCGCCGGTTGGTAGGGCCTCGGGCGGGCGGAGAACCGCCAGCATCAGAGGTCTCGAACGCCGGCGCGGCGCCCTCGCCGCCGGGCCGACCGGCATAAGCGTAAATGCTAAGATAGTCGCCCCTATGAGGCACGCCTGATGGCCGGCAAGGAACACTTCGAGAAGCTCCTGGAGCTTCTGGAGATGGAGCGCGTCGCGGAGAAGAAGGAGAACCTCCGCGAGCTCAAGCGCTTCCCGCTGGCCACGCGCGAGGCTTTGGGCAAGACCGTCACCGGCCTGCTCATAGAGAGCATCGGCAGCGGCCTGGGCGGCATGCCCCTGGTGACGCTCTCGCGCCAGCCCAAGGGCGAGGAACTGTCTCCGTTTCATGCCATGGGCGCGGGCGACAACGCCCTGCTGACCTTCCCCATGGGCAGCGAGCCCGCGGCGCTCGAGGGCACTCTTTATAAGGTGGACGAGTACCAGGCCACCATCGCCTTGAACTCCCCCGAGCCGTCCAAGCTCAACCGCGGCCTGTGCCAGGTGGACCTGCTGGGCTCCGACGCCACCTACCGCCGCATGAAGAAGGCCCTGGCCACGGCCTCCGACGCGCGCAAGAACCGGACCGCGGCCCTGCGCGAGGTCTTCTTGGGAGAGACCGCTCCGGACCGCCGCCGCGCGCGCAAGGTCCATTTCTTCAACGAGTCCTTGAACGAGTTCCAGAAGGAAGCGGTCAAGCGCTGCCTCGCCGCCACGGATACGGCCTTGGTCCACGGCCCGCCGGGCACGGGCAAGACCACGGTCTTGGTCGAGATCATCCGGCAGGCCGCCGCCGCGGGCGAGCGCGTGCTGGCCACGGCCCCGTCCAACATCGCGGTGGACAATATCCTGGAGAAGCTGCAGGGCTCGGGCTTGCGCCTGGTGCGGCTGGGCCATCCGGCCCGGACTTTAGAATCCCTGCGCCACGCCAATCTTTCTAAGCTGGTCGAGGCGGACCCGTCCTACGGGGAGGTGCAGGAGCTTGACGCCTGGCGGGATCGGCTGGCCAAGCGCGGCTCGCGCCACGGCCGGGGGCAGTTCGGCTACGACGAGAAGCAGCAGCGCGACCGCGAGATCGCCAAGCTCTGGCGCCAGGCGCGCGATTTGGAAGGCGAGATCTCGCGGCGCATCGTGGCCTCGGCGCACGTGGTGCTTTCGACCCACGGCGGCCTTTCGCGCAACCTGGTCAGGAACCGTTTCGATTTAGTGGCTTTGGACGAGGCGTCGCAGGCGACCGAGCCTTTGTCCTGGGTCCCGCTGACCATGGGCGACCGGGCGGTCTTCGCCGGGGATGCGATGCAGCTTCCGCCGACCATCTATTCCAAGGAAGCGGCCGATAAGGGGCTTGCCACCACGCTGTTCGACCGTTTGAAGGATATCCTGCCGGATAACCTGCAGACTTTGCTGCGCGTGCAGTACCGGATGCACGAGGACATCATGCGTTTTTCCTCGGAGCAGTTCTACCACGGCAAGCTGATCGCGGACGAGTCGGTGCGCAAGCATACGGCGGCGGAGCTTCCCGGCGTGGAGGCCAACGACCTGACCTCGGTGCCGCTGACCTTCGTGGACACGGCGGGAGCGGGCTTTTCGGAGTCGTGGAACGAGCTTTTGGAGAGCCGCGAGAATTTGGGCGAGGCGAAGCTGGCGCTCCGGCTGATGGAAAGGATTCTGGCGTCGGGCTTAGACCCGCGGAAGATGGCGATCATCGCGCCTTATGTGGCCCAGGTGAAGCTGCTCAAGACGATGGCGAAGATCCCGGGCCTGGAGATCGGCTCGGTGGACGGCTTTCAGGGGCGGGAGAAGGAAGTGACCATCGTCTCGCTGGTGCGCAACAACGAGACGGGCGAGGTGGGATTTTTGTCGGATGTGCGGCGCATGAACGTGGCCATGACGCGGGCGCGGCGGTTGTTGATCGTCATCGGCGATTCGGCCACCATCGGGTGTCATCCTTTTTACGCGAAGTTCATCGATTACACGGATGCGCGCGAGGCGCATCGTTCTTCCTACGAGTGGCCGGAATCCTAGGGCTCTAGGGCCCACCCTTCTGCCGTGACGTCGGTACTCCCCCATGGAACTTTTTTGCCCCTCGTTCGTATACCCTGCATGAAGCCGTCAACCAAAGGACGCAGGGAGGAGAGATGGGTGAGCAAAGAGAGATGCCTGATCTGGAGCCGCGGGTCAAAGTGTGCCGTACCCCGCTGGCTTACGGAAGCGCGCAACTGCTGGGTTTCGCGGAACTCGTCATCGGCGGGGTCTTCGTCATCCGCGACATCCGCATCCTGAAGGTCGCCAAGGAAGGGGCCGAGTCCGTCTTCGTCGCCTTCCCCAGCCGCCGCTGGAGCGGCGAGGAGAAGAAATACTACGACGTGGCCTTCCCGATAACATCCGAATCCTATCGCGTGGCCACCACCGCCATTCTCAAGGCCTTCGAGGAGGCGGCCGCCAAGGCGTAGGCGGTGCGGCAGGTTCATCGGGCTGGAGGGCTATCCATGGCGTGGCATAGAGCCTTGACAAATGTATCTCGTATGATACACTTGAATAAGAGGCCGGAAGGAGGACTTATGCCAAGAAGCCGGATAGCCTTACAGCGCGACACGCTCGGGCTATTGACCGCGGGAAGCATCATCGTCAATCTCCTCCAAGGTCAAACCAACGCCAGCCTACAGGAGGCGCATCGTCGCCTGAAGGCTTGGTATCAGCAGCTCAGCCAAAAATATGGGTTGATTTGTCGGGAGTACCTGGCGTTGCGCCGCGTCAACGAGGACCTTCAGAAGCAGGTGCGTGAATACGCGAGAATCACGGATGAACTGCGTCAACGCGTCAGCTGGTTCGAACGAATTCAAGCGAAGGCGGGGGGGTGAAATGCCTTCGACCCTGGAGTTGTTGCGCGTTCGGGACCAGCGGCTGATCGCGGAATCGGCGCGTTCTGTCTCGGTCTTGGACGCGGCTTTCAGCCAGGACCTTTTTGAGCAGATCCAGGCCCTGGTCGCGATGGGGACGGGCGGTCATGCGGTACGGCGACGTGGCCGCAGGTCCATTCAACTGCGGCCCTCGCCTCGCAATGTGATTGCGTGGTCCATCGCACAGAGGATATGGGCCGCCCGCGATCGAAAAGACTGGCGGCAGGAAGACCTCGCTCAGGAAAGCGGCATCGCGCGCGCTAACATAGCGCGCCTGGAGAAGGGCAGGCAGATCCCTAAGGTGGCCACTCTGCGGCGGCTGGCGTCCGCGCTCGGACTTGAAGTCCACGCGCTCTTGAAAGCGCCGGAGTCGGTTGGCGACGCGGAAGATCAAGAACTTGCGGAGGCAGGATTGGGGGATTGGGCCGCGCAACTTGATGGAGTAGACAAGGAACGATGAGGCAGCCGCGGACGGGAGAAGTCTATCTGGCAGACCTTGAGCCTGTCCGCGGCTCCGAGCAAGGGTTGAAGCGACCTGTCATTATCTTCCAGAACCCTGATCTTGCGCGGCATACATCCACGCGCCTGGCGATTCCGTTGACCTCAAATCTTGGGCGTCTAGGTTGGCCGGGAACCTGTTCCATCCGGAGGGGAGAGGCAGGGCTTCCCCAGGAATCCGTCGCGTTGGCTTTTCAGATGCGGTCCGTAGACAGTGTGCGCCTTGGGAAGCTATACGGCCGTGTTTCCGCCGCTACACTGGAAGCCGTCGCTGATGCCATTTTGGCGGCTGTCGGAATCAATTTCGCCTCCTAGTAGTTCTCCAATTGAAGATAGTGCGCCAGAACGAGTATAATTTAATCTCTCGAAAGGAACAGTCGAAGCAGGCTGGTCCCGCCGCTACCAATGAACCCGCCCATGCCTGCCGGCCTAGATACCCTACAGGATTCCCTCTTCCCCTTGGGCGAAACCGCCCGCATCGGCGAGATAGTCGTGCCTCCGTGCCGTCCCGAGCACCTGGGCGACCCTGACTTCCGCGAAGCGCACGGCCTCAAATACGCCTACGCCGGCGGCTCCATGGCCAACGGCATCTCTTCCCTGCGCTTGGCCGGGTCTTTGGCCCAGGAAGGCATGCTGGGCTTTTTCGGCGCCGCCGGCCTCCAGCCTGATGAGATTGAAAAGACCATCGACCAGGCTCAGGCCCTGCCAAAATCCACATCGATCGGTTTCAATATCATCAATAGCCCTAACGAGCCCAACCTTGAAGCCGCTGTCGCCGACCTCTACCTGCGCCGCGGTGTCCGCCTCATAGAGGCTTCTGCTTACTTGGACCTCAGCCTGCCTCTGGTCCGCTACCGGGTCAAAGGCCTCCAGCGCCTGCCCACGGGCGATGTGTTCGCCGTAAATCGCGTGGCGGCCAAGGTCTCGCGCGTCGAGGTGGCGACCCGCTTCATGTCCCCGCCGCCCGAGTCCTTCTTGCGCGAGCTCGTCAACCAAGGGGATATTGACGCCGAGACCGCACGCATGGCCGAGGCCGTGCCCATGGCCGACGACATCACCGCCGAGGCGGACAGCGGCGGCCATACGGACAACCGGCCCGCCATCACTTTGCTGCCCACGATGCTGGCCTTGCGCGACCGGCTACAGGAGAAATACTGCTTCGCCCGGCCGGTGCGCGTGGGCGCGGCGGGCGGCATCGCCACGCCGACTGCCGCCGCGGCTGCTTTCGCCATGGGCGCGGCCTATGTCATGACCGGTTCCATCAATCAAGCCTGCGTTGAGTCGGGCACCTCAGAGGCAGTCCGCACGATGCTCGCCGAAGCGGGCCAGGCCGATGTGGCTATGGCCCCGGCCGCGGATATGTTCGAGCTGGGGGTCAAGGTCCAGGTTTTGAAGCGCGGCACCATGTTCGCCATGCGCGCGGGCAAGCTTTACGACATCTACCGGACGAACGAGAGCCTCGAAGCTCTTCCCGTAGCGCAGCGGGCTACATTGGAGCGGGATTATTTTCGGGCTCCCTGTGATGATATCTGGCGCCTGACCCGGGAGTATTTCCTCAAGCGCGACCCGGCCCAGGCCGAGCGCGGCGAGCGCGACCCTAAGCACAAGATGGCCTTGGTCTTCCGCTGGTACCTGGGGCAGGCTTCGCGCTGGGCCAACATTGGCGAGCCTGACCGTAAGGTGGACTACCAGGTCTGGTGCGGCCCGGCCATGGGCGCCTTCAACGAATGGGCCAAGGGCAGCTTTTTAGAAGACCCCAGCGAGCGCCGCGCCGCCGTGGTGGCCCTCAACATCATGACTGGAGCGGCGTACCTGACCCGCGTGCACGGCCTGCGCTGCCAGGGCGCGCGCGTCGAGCCCCGGGCCGCGGCTTTCGCGCCGCGGCGTATTGAGGATTTACGGAAACTTCTCGGCTAGAGGCGATATGAAGAAAAAAGATGACTCCGCCGGCCTGCCGCCCGTAGCCATCATCGGCATTGGCTGCATGTTCCCCCAGGCGGGCGACGCGGAGGAATTCTGGAGCAACATCAAGGGCGGCGTGGACGCCATCACCGGCGTGCCCGCCAGCCACTGGTCCGCCGGGGACTATTTTGACGCCGACCCTAAGAAGCCCGATCTCACCTATGCTAAGAGGGGGGGATTCCTCAAGCCCATCGATTTCGACCCCGCAGAGTTCGGCATCGCCCCTAATGCGGTGGAGGCCACGGACAGCGCCCAGCTTCTGGGGCTGGTGGCGGCCGGCATGGCATTGCGTGATGCGGGCTACGGCCCAGGCCGCGATTTCGACCGCTCGCGCGTCAGCGTGATCCTGGGTGTCACCGGAACCTTGGAGCTGGCTATCCCCTTGGGCGCGCGCCTGGGACACCCCATCTGGCGCAAGGCTTTGGCCGAGGCTGGCATCCCCGCGGAGCAGGCGGAGTGGATCGTCGAGCGCATCAAGCAAGGCTATGTGCCCTGGCAGGAAAGCTCCTTCCCGGGACTGCTGGGCAATGTGGTGGCCGGCCGCATCGCCAACCGCTATGACCTGGGCGGCACCAACTGCGTCGTGGACGCAGCCTGCGCGAGTTCGCTCTCCGCCCTCAACCTGGCCGGCTTGGAGCTGGCCGCGCGCCGCGCCTCCATGGTGGTCACCGGCGGCGTGGACTGCTTCAACGACATCTTCATGTTCATGTGCTTCAGCAAGACCCCGGCCCTCTCCGCGACCGGAGACGCGCGGCCTTTCGACGCCAAGGCCGACGGCACCATCCTGGGCGAAGGCCTGGGCATGCTGGTCTTAAAGCGCCTTGACGACGCGGAGCGCGACGGGGACAAGATTTACGCCGTGCTCAAGGGCCTGGGCTCCTCCTCGGACGGACGGGGCAAGTCCATCTACGCGCCGAGCGTCGAGGGCCAGACCGGCGCCTTGCGCGCGGCCTATGAGACGGCCGGCTTCGGCCCGGAGACCGTGGAACTCGTGGAGGCGCACGGGACCGGCACCACGGTCGGAGACGCCATCGAGGTTGACGCCCTGACCCAGGTCTTCAACCATGGCGGCGCCGGGCGCCCGCCGTGGTGTGCCTTGGGCTCGGTCAAGTCCATGATCGGCCACACCAAGGCCGCGGCGGGAGCCGCCGGCCTCATCAAGGCGGCTTTGGCCTTGCATCATAAAGTCCTGCCCCCGACTATCAAGGTGGCCGAGCCCATCAAGCCGCTGGCTTCGCCCGAGACCCCCTTCTACCTCAATACCGAGAAGCGGCCCTGGCTCAAGGGCGCGCACCCGCGCCGCGCCGCGGTCAGCGCCATGGGCTTCGGCGGCAGCAACTTCCACGCCGTGCTTGAGGAGTATCAGCCCGACAAGACCGCGGTGGATTGGGACGGCTCGGCGCAGATCATCGGATTATGCGGCGCCGATAAAGAGGCCTTGGCCGCGGCGCTGGCGGGCTGGGACGCCGGCCTGTCCTGGGACGAACTGCGGGTGCGGGCCGCCGCGGCCCGGACTCAGTTCGACGCCAATGCACCGGCGCGCCTTTGTCTGGTCATCGAGAAGGGAGCGGACTTAGCCAAGATCCTGGCTGCGGCGCGCGAGGCTCTGGGCCGCGCCGAGGACGGGCCCTGGCCTGAGGGCATCTATTTCGGGGCCGGCAAGCCGGGCAAGCTCGCCATGCTCTTTCCGGGCCAGGGCTCGCAGTATGTGGGCATGGGCCGGGACCTGGTCTGCCAGTTCCCCAAGGCCTTTGACACCTTGGCCGCGGCCGACGAGTCGTTCGAGAACGGCCGCCTCAGCGACATCGTCTTTCCGCCGCCGGCCTTCAGCGCCGAGGGCAAGGCGCGTCAGGAAGCGGCCTTGCGCGACACGCGCGCGGCCCAGCCGGCCTTGGGCATGGTGAGCTACGGTGCTTACCGGATCCTCAGCGATTTCGGCCTTCTGCCCGAGGCTCTGGCCGGGCACTCCTATGGGGAGCTCGTCGCGCTCTGCGCTGCCGGCCGCTACGACGAAAAGACCTTGCATCAGGTCTCGGCTTTGCGCGGCAAGCTCATGGCCGAAGTGGCCGGCGACGGCGGCGGCATGCTCGCCGTTTCCGCGCCCCTGGCGGACATCGACCGCATGCTGAAGGAAGAGCATATCGATCTCGTCGTGGCCAATAAGAATACCCCGACCCAGGCTGTCCTCTCCGGCAAGAAAGAGGCCGTCCACCGCGCCGCCGAGGCGCTCGGCAAGCGCGGACTGCGCTGCGTGGAACTGCAGGTCTCGGCCGCTTTCCACAGCCCCTTGGTCGCCGGAGCGCAGAAAATATTCCGCACCGCCATGAAGAAGCTGGGCCTGCGCAAGGGCGATATCCCCGTCTATGCCAACAAGACGGCACAGCTCTACCCTGAGGCGGCCCAGAGCGCGTGCGACACGCTGGCCGATCAGCTGGTCTCGCCGGTGGAATTCGTCGCCATGGTCGAGAACATGCACGCCGCGGGGGCGCGCACCTTCTTGGAAGTCGGGCCGGGCAACAAGGTGACGGGTTTGGTCCGCGCCATACTTCAGGGCCAGGAGTTCACGGCCTTGGCTTTGGACCGCTCGGCGGGGCGCCGCAACGGCGTCGGAGATCTGGGCCGGGCCTTGGCGCAGCTCGCGGCCGCGGGCTACCCGGTGAGGCTCGGCTTGTGGCAGGGCGGCGAGGAAGCGGTGCGGGCCCTGGCGGAGAAGAAGAAGCCGAAGTTCTCGGTCAAGCTGACCGGGGCGAACTACCGTTCGCGCAAGGAGCCGGCGCTCAAGGCTCCGCCTCTTCCCGCGGCGGCCTTGCCGCCGCAGCAGTTCACGGCGCCCTCGCTTCAGACGCAGTCCGCTCTGCAATCCGCCCAAGAGAGCATGACCGCCCTCCAGAGGCTCCAGGAGCAGACGGCCGACCTGCATGCCCGATTCCTCCAGGGGCAAGAGGCGATCCAGAAGTCCTTCCAGGCTTTGGTCGAGCAGCAGCATGGCATCCTTTCCGGGCAGGTCACAACTACGGCCTTGCCATCGGTTCCCGTCCTGCAGCCGGTTCCCGTACTTGAGGCGAAGCGACCTGCCGCTTCCGGCGTGATGCCAGTCCTGTTGGCCGTTGTTTCGGAGAAGACCGGCTATCCATCGGAGTCGCTCAACCCGGACATGGACCTGGAAGCGGACCTGGGTATCGATTCCATCAAGCGCGTGGAAATCCTTTCCGCCATTCAGGAGAAGCTGCCGCAAGCCCCCAAGGTCAAGCCCGAGCATCTGGGCACCTTGCGCACCTTGCGCAAGATCGCTGAGTTTTTGTCCGCTGGCGGCCCTGCCGGGCACGATGTTGCTCCTGCTAATGTCGGGGTGATGCCTATCCTTCTGGC
>CAIRTQ010000062.1 GCA_903881545.1 uncultured Elusimicrobia bacterium | reverse complement strand
TCCCGCGGATTCATGCAACGGCCTCAAAGAGTTCCGCCAGTTCAGGAAAGACCTCGCGGCAGTCTTCACCGCGCAGTTCGTCCAGGCGACGCGTCATGGCCACGAACCCGGGCAGCAGTTCGCTGCAGTCCTGCGCTTGCAACAAGTGCGCCGCAGTCGCGAAATCGCGCGCCGCCGTCCCACCCGCATCCAGAAACGATTCCTGGTGCCGCCGGTATGATTCTAAGACCCGCTCCTTCAACGCCGGCGGCAGGACCTGCATGCGATACATCGCCGGGCCCAGAAGCATATTGAGCCTGAACTCATCACGGTCGATGTATCCCTTCTCTACCCACTCCCGGTGGAAATCCGGCAGATGCAGCGCGTTGAAGATGCTGACGGTCGTCGCAATCGAGAATGCGACATCGGGGCACCGGCACAGCATCTCCTCCCGGTTGGCCACCACGGCGTCCCAGCTTAGACCCTTCCTCAGATACTCGCCGCGCCGACCGGAGCCGTCAAGGCTGGCGGAGACAAGGACATTGCTGAAGCGCGTCCATAGCTCAATCACGTCCCGCCCCTGAAACCGTAGAGTGGAAAAATTCGTGTTGTAGCGCAAGCGCACATCCGTACGGCCGCGCGCGATGAGGTAATCCAATATGCGGTAGTGTTCCTCCATGAGAAGCGGCTCCCCGCCTATGAAATGGATTATTTCAATCCCCTCTTCCAGCAGCGGCTGCAGTTGGCGCCATAGGCTGTCCCAATCGTCATAAGATCTCTGTATGGGTCCGCCTTCGACCGGCATGCCCAACGCCCGGGCGTCCGCCGCCCAAGCGCTACTTTGCGTTGCATCGCAGGTCCGGCAGCGCAGATTGCAGACGTTCGAAAAGTGGAATTCAAGGAACAACACCGGCTGCCGCAGTAGCGTCCCGTCCGGCGCGCTCAGAAACTCGCGACCGCGATGGCGGCCCAAGAAAGCATTCGTTTTCTGCCGCCTACTCAAGAGACCCGACCGTTCGTTCGTGTAGCATCTCCAGCATCCCGCTGTCGGGCGCCCACTCATCATGTCCGCACGCAGAACCTTCATACCCGGAGAGTCCCGTAACTCTGCGAGCGATGACGAGCGGGCGTTCCCCAGAGGTAGCCCGCTCCAGCTGGCGCATGGGTGCAAAGAACCGTCCGTGCGGATATACAATTGAGTCCAAGGCAGCAAGCAAAACACCCGCTCCCGCATCGGCTCTTTGGCGTTGTCATCAACAGCCTTATCCCGATCCAAGCAATCCAATAATTCGATGCCGTCCGAAGCACTCCTGGGGTTTATCGCTGTTGCTTTAGCCAAGGCCGCCCCGGCCTCGGCCGTGCGCCCCTGGCCGCGGAAAGCGGCCCATAAGCCGACGTGGGCACCGACATTGCGCGGATCCAAGGCTGCGGCTCTTTGGAACTCCGTCGCGGCCTCGGCCCAACAGCGCAGGCGAAGACAGCTATGCCCCATGCCGAGGTAGGCGCCGAGCTCGGAACGGGCGCCGATGCTCCGTGGGTCCAGCTCCAACGCCTTATTCAACGCCGCCTCCGCCTCAGACGACCGTCCCTGCCGGCGGCAGGTTGCCCCCAGCTCGCAATGAGCCCGGCTATGATTCGGATCTATCGCGATGGCCCTTTCGAACTCCGCCACGGCTTCCACCAATTTGCTTTGAGCTTCGTAAAGAACGCCTAGTTCGATGTTGGCGCCAGCGTCCCGCGGGTCGAGCTCCAGCGCCTTGCGCAGCACCGCCTCGGCCTCGGGCAATCGCCCCAGCCTACGGTAAATCGTCCCCAGCTGGTAATGAGCCCCGCCATTCTTCCCATCCTTGGCTACGGCTCTTTCAAACTCCGCCGCAGCCTCCGAAAATCTGTCTTGACCTTGGTAAAGGCCTCCCAACTCGATGTGAGCCCCGCCGTCCTGCGGGTCAAATTCCAGCGCTTTGCGTAATGCCGACTCAGCCTCAGGCCACCGGCCCTGTTTGCGGTAGACCTGCCCCAGCTGGCAATAGACCCAGCCATTGTTCCCATCCGTGGCTATGGCTTTCTCAAATTCCGCCGCGGCCTCCGAGATTCTGTCTTGACCTTGATAAAGAGTCCCCAACTCGACGCGGGCCCAGCTGCTCCGTGGATCGATCTCCAGCGCCTTGCGCAAAATCGCCTCGGCCTCAGACCACCGGCCCTGTTTGCGGTAGATCCGCCCGAGCTGACAATGGGTCCCGCCATGTCCAGGGTCTACGGCGAGGACTCTTTCAAACTCCGCTGCGGCCTCCGAAAATCTGTCTTGACCTTGGTAAAGGCCTCCCAACTCGATGTGAGCCCCGCCGTCCTGCGGGTCAAATTCCAGCGCTTTCTGCAATGCCGCCTCGGCCTCAGGCCACCGGCCCTGTTTGCGGTAGATCCGCCCCAGCTGGCAATAGACCCAGCTAGTGTTCCCATCCGTGGCTATGGCTTTCTCAAATTCCACCACGGCCTCCGAGATTCTGTCTTGACCTTGGTAAAGAGTCCCCAACTCGACGCAGGCCCAGCTGCTCCGTGGATCGATCTCCAGCGCCTTGCGCAAGATCGCCTCGGCCTCAGACCACCGGCCCTGCTTGCGGAAGATCCTCCCGAGCTGACAATGGATCCCACCATGATTCGGGTCTATGGCGATGGCTCTTTTAAACTCCGCTGCGGCCTCAATCAATTTATCCTGATCTTCATAGAGCGAGCCCAATTCGATGCGGGCGCTACAGTTCTGTGGATCGAGCTCCAGCGCCTTATGCAAAGCCGCCGCGGCCTCAGGCCCGCGGCACGATTTACCCCGCTCAAGATACGCGCCGGCATCCGTATTCATCCAGATGCCTCGAAAAGCCCAGCCAGTTCGGGAAAGACCTCGCGGCAGTCTTCTCCGCGTAGCTGGTCCAAGCGGCGCGTCATGGCCACGAACCCAGGCAGCAGTTCGCTGCAATCCTGCTCCTCTAAAGAGCGTGCCGCGGCCGCGAAATAGCGCGCCCCCTGTCCGTCGTCATCCAGGAACGATTCTCGATGCCGCTGGTAGGCTTCTAGAACCCGCTGTTTCAGCGCCGCGGGCAAGACCTGCATGCGATAAATCGCAGGAGCCCGGAGCATATGCAGCCTGAACCCATTGCGCTCGACGTACCCCTTCTCGACCCATTCCCGGTGAAAATCCGGCAGATGCAGAGCGTTGAAGATGCAGAGTGTCGCCGAGATCGTGAACGCGACATGGGGACACCTGCGCAGCATCTCCTCCCGGTTGGCCAATACCGCGTCCCAACGCAGACCCTTCCTCAGGTATTCTCCCCGCCGGCCCGTGCCATCAAGACTGGCGACGACATGGACATTGCGGAAACGGGACCACAGCTCGATCACGTCCCGCCCCTGAAACCGCAGGGTAGAAAAATTGGTGTTGTAACGCAAGCGCACATCCGTAAGCTTGTGGGCGATAAGAAAATCCAATATCCGGTAGTGCTCCTCCATGATAAGCGGTTCCCCGCCCAAAAAGAGGATCTCTTCTGGCCCTTCTTCCAGCAACGGCTGTAGTTGGCGCCACAGCTTTCCCCAATCGTCGTATGGTTTGAGTATGGGCGCGCCCTGGACCGGCAAGCCCAGAGCCCGGGAGTCCTCCAGCCAAGCGCTGCTTTGCGTCGGGTCGCATATCCGGCAACGCAAATTACAGATATTGGAAAAGCGGATATCGAGCACCGGCACCGGGAGCCGCGGCAGCGTCCCGTCCGGCGCGGTCAGCAGCTCGCGGCCGCGATGCCGGTTCAAGTCGACGCCATATTGTTGCCGCATGCTCCTGAAGCCCAAATCCTCATCCTTGTAGCACCTCCAGCATCCCGCCACTCGACGCCCGTTCATCATGTCCGAACGCAGAGCCCTCAGGCCCGGGGAATTCCACAGCTCTGTCATCGATGACGAGCGAACATTCCCCAACGGCGGCCCGCTCCACAGAGAGCAGGGATATAAGGATCCCTCCGAGAATATATGCAAATGCGTCCAAGGCAGCATGCAGAACACCCGCTCTCGTATCTGCGCCACCGTGGCATCGTTCGAAATTCCCGAAGAAAGAAGCGTGCCCGTCCCAGCAGGCCCGGTGCCGCCCGGGGCGCCGCCGTCATTTGCGCCGGCACTAGAGCCATCCCGAGCCGCCACATCGCCCAGGGCTCTGTCCTGATCCAGGCGGCCCAGCAAATCAGTGCAGGCGAATGCGCTCGTCGGGGCTATCTCCACTGCCTTGGCTAGAGCCGCCGCAGCCTCAGGCAATCGCCCCTGGCCGCGATAGGCCGCCCACAAACCGACATAGGCCCTGTCATTGCGCCGATCCAGGTCCGCAGCTCTTTGATACTCGGCCTCGGCCTCGGCCCATTGGCTCCGGCAAAGACGGATATGCCCCAAACAGAGATGGGCGCCGACATGGCGCGGATCGACGGCCAAGGTTCTTTCAAACTCAGCCGCGGCCTGCATGAGTTCTCCCTGTTCTTCGTAAAAAGAGCCCAGCTCGATGCGGGCTCGGACATCCCGTGGATCGAGTTCCAGCGCCCTCTGCAACGCCGCCTCGGCTTCAGACGACCGCCCTTGTCTGCGGTAAATTCGCCCCAGTTGATGCTGAACATAGACGTTGTTCTTATCTATGTCCAATGCTCCCTCAAACTCCTCAGCGGCCTCCGCTAATTTGCCCTGGCCTTCGTAAAGAGCACTCAGTTCGATTCGGGCGCTGATGTCGTGTGGGTCGAGTTCCAGAGCCTTGCGCAAAGCCGCCTCGGCCTCGGACGCCCGCCCCTGCTTATGGTAGAGCCGGCCCAACTGGCAATATACCCAGCCATTGCCCCCATTTAAGGCGACGGCTCTTTCGAACTCCGCCGCAGCCTCCCCAAATTTCCCTTGATCCTGGCAGAAAGCGCCCAATTCGAACCGGACCCAACCGTTCTCCGGGTCGAGCTCCCGCGCCTTGCGCAATGCCGCCTCAGCCTCGGACACCCGCCCCTGCCTGCGGTAGATTCGCCCGAGCTGACAATGAACCCCGCTATTGTTCGGTTCCAAGACGGTGGCTGCTTCGAACTCCGCCGTAGCCTCCACAAATTTGCTCCGATCTTCGTAAAGAGCACCCAGTTCGATGCGGGCGCAGCTGTTCTGGGGGTCGAGTTCCAGCGCCTTCTTCAACGCCGCTTCGGCCTCGGCTAATCGGCCCTGGCCGCGGCACGATTTCCCCAGCTCAAGATACGCCTCGGCATCCCGCGGAGTCATGCAGCGGCCTCGAAAAGACCGGCCAGCTCAGGAAAGACCTCGCGGCAGTCTTCCCCGCGCAGTTGATCCAGACGACGGGTCATGGCCACGAAATCGGGCACCAGTTCGCTGCAGTCCTGCGCTTGCAAGGAGCGCGCCGCGGCCGCGAAATCGCGCGCCGCTGTCCCACCCGCATCCAGGAACGATTCTTGATGCCTCCGGTAGGATTCCAGAACGCGCTCCTTCAGCGCCGGCGGCAGGACCTGCATGCGATAGATCAGTGGAGCCACAAGCGTATTGAGCACGAACGCATCATGATCGAGGCACCCTTTCTCGACCCATTCGCGATGGAAGTCCGGCAGATGCAGCGCGTTGAACAAGCTGAGGGTGGCCTTGATAAAAAATTCGACATCGGGGCACCGGCGCAGCATCTCCTCCCGATTGGCCACCACCGCGTCCCAGCGCAGGCCCTTCCTCAGGTATTCGCCCCGCCGCCCGGAGCCATCGAGACTGGCGTAGACCCTGACCTTGCGGAAGCGCGCCCAAAGGTCGATCACGTCCCGCCCCTGGAACCGCAGGGTGGAAAAATTCGTGTTGTAGGTCAAACGCACGTCCGTGCGGCCGCGCGCGATGAGAAAATCCAATATCCGGTAGTGCTCCTCCATGAGGAGCGGTTCCCCGCCCGAGAAGCGGATCTCTTCGACCCCCTCTCCCAACAGCGGCTGTAGCTGATGCCAGAAGCTATCCCAATCGCCATAAGGCTTCTGCAGGAGTCCTCCCTCGACCGGAAAGCCCAGCGCCCGGGCGTCCCCCATCCAGGCGCTGCTTTGAGACGGACCACATATCCGGCAGCGCAGATTGCAGACGTTCGAGAATCGGATGTCGAGCAATGGCACCGGGCGCCCCGGCAGCGTCCCGTCCGGCGCGGTCTGGCGCTCGCGGTCGCGATGGCGGTCAAATTCGATATTGCTTCTCATCCGCATGCTAATAGAACCCGACCGTTCGTCCTCGTAGCATCTCCAGCATCCCGCCCCGGGGCGCCCAATCATCATCTCCGAACGTAAAGCCTTTAGGCCTGGAGAATTCCACAACTCCGCGAACGATGCCGAACGGGCATTTCCCAAAGGCGGCCCGTCCCAGGCGCAGCAGGGGCGCAAGGAGCCGTCCGTGAGGATATGCAAGTGCGTCCAAGGCAACAAACAGAACACCCGTTCCCGCATCTGCTCTCTTGGGATATCCTGCGCCCGGTTCGCCAAGAGATGCGTGCCCATTCCGGCTGGCCCGGAGCGGCCTGGGGCGCCGCAGTCATTAACGCCAGCGCAAGAACCATCCCGAACCGTGACGCTTCCAATAGCCTTAGCCCGGTCCAGGTGATCGATCAATTCCGCGCAAGCGACGGAACTCGCCGGATTTATCTTCAAAGCCTTGGCCAGAACCACCTCCGCCTCGGCCGATCGCCCCCGGCCGCGATAGACTGCCCATAAACCGATGTATCCGCCGTCATGGCGCGGATCCAAGGCAGCAGCTTGTTGGAACTCCCCCTCGGCCTCGGCCCATCGGTCCCGGCAGAGATAGATACGCCCCAGACAAAGATGGGCGCTGACATTGTGCGGATCGATGGCGGTAGCTTTTGCAAACTCCGCCTCAGCCTGCATGAATCTGCCTTGGTACTCGTAAAGAGCGCCCAGTTCCATACGGGCCCGGTCGTTGTGGGGGTCGAGCTCCAGCGCCCTGTGCAATGCCGCCTCGGCCTCGGGCGACCGCCCCTGCCTGCGGTAGATATGCCCAAGCTCGCAATGAACCCAGCCGTTGTTCCCATCCATAGCTATGGCTCTTTCAAATTCTACCGCCGCTTCCGCGACTCTGTCTTGCCCTTGGCAAAGAGTCCCCAACTCGACATGGGCCCAACCGCTCTCTGAGTCGAGTTCCAGGGCCTTGCTCAACGACGCCTCGGACTCGGACCACCGCCCTTGCTTGCGGTATATCCGCCCGAGCTGGCAATGAGCCCCGCTATTGTTCGGTTCTATGGCGATGGCTTTTTTTAACTCTGCCATAGCCTGCGGCAATTCATTCTGGTCCTCGTAAAGAGCACCCAATTCGATGCGGGCGCAGACATTCTGGGGGTCGAGGTCTAGCGCCCGGTGCAATGCCGCCTCAGCCTCGGACGATCGCCGCTGCTTGCGATAGATTCTCCCGAGCTCGCAATGAACCCAGCCGTTGTTCCCATCTATAGCTATGGCTCTTTCAAATTCCGCCGCGGCCTCCGGGAATCTATCTTGGCCTTGGTAAAGAGATCCCAACTCGACATGGCCCCAACCGCTCTCTGGGTCAAGCTCCTGCGCCTTGCTCAACGCCGCCTCGGACTCGGACCACCGCCCTTGCTTGCGGTATATCCGCCCGAGCTGGCAATGAGCCCCACTCTTGTTCGGTTCTACGGCGATGGCTTTTTCGAACTCCGCCGCGGCCTGCGCGAATTTGCCACGGTCTTCATAAAGAGCGCCCAGTTCGATGCGGACGCAGGCGTTCTGGGGGTCGAGTTCCAGCGCCTTGCGCAACGCAGCCTCGCCCGGCCGCCCTTTGCTGCGGCAGACTTTCTTAAAATAAAAAGGAGACCCGTCATCCGGTAGGTTCATGCCGATACTATTCTTACTTTATCAATTATATTAAAGTTGGCATCACTCCTGTCCGGGGAAAAACGACAGGGAACCCTTCGCCAATTGTAGAATGAAGCTGTTCAGGAAACATTCTACGACGGAGGATTCCCCTTGGCACATTATAACACGGTCTTGCACCAGCTCGTTTCATTGTTGCCGG
>CAIRTQ010000061.1 GCA_903881545.1 uncultured Elusimicrobia bacterium | reverse complement strand
GCGCCATTTTATTTTGCCGCCGCGGCGCTCTGAACGCCGCTACCCGCGGCACGTCAAAATCAAGATGAGCGGCTATGCTCGCAACGACAAACATCCGAGATGATATTCTCGATGGAAAGTGGGCTTAAGTGACTGGCATTGGTTCTAGCCGTACTTGTACTTCACGCCCATGCCCCCCAGGGGCCAGTCGCAGACGATGTTGTCGTAGGGGCAGAGCATGCGGCAGGCGCCGCATTCGATGCAGTTCTCGTAGTTGACCACGACCTTCTTGTGGTCGGGCTCCCACTCATAAACCTTGGCCGGACAGACCGTGACGCAGGGCTTGTCCTGGCACTTGGCCGCGCAAGGCGCGGCCGGAGAATCATCGCGCAGGCTGATATGCGCCTCGGGGGATTTCTTCCACTCCAAGGTGCCCAGCTTGGCCTCGACCGTCATGTCCACCTTAAGTTCTGGTTTCATATGGCCACCTTGCGCAAAGGCCAGAGATCCTTGGCGATGCGCCAGAAACCGCGGTCGGCCACCAACCGAAAGGCCTGCCGGAGGTGCTGCCTCTTGGGCACGCCATCGGCGCTGAAGCGCAGATGGGCCAGGTCGCAGGCCAGCTTGGGATAAGCCTCCAAGAAGCCCGGGACCGAAGCCACGGCCTCCTCCAGGTCCTTGATATCCTCCATGTCGGAGAGCACATAGCTGGCCTTGAGCTTCAACTGATAAACCGACAAAGCGGCGGCGGAGAAATCGCCCTTCTTCTTAGCCTCGATCACCGTCTCACCGGCCAGGCGGCCCGCAGTCATGGCCATGTTGGCGCCCTCGCGGTAGGGCGGATTGGTCATCTGCGCGGCGTCGCCCGCGACCAAGAAGCCGTCCGAGAAGAGCGGCGGCATGGACTTGAAGCCGCCCTCCGGGATGAGATGGGAGGAATACTCCAAGGTCTTGCCTCCGGAGATGAGCTTGGCGACATAGGGATGGCGCTTGACCAACTCCAAATGGTCCGAAGGCCGCAGGCCCTTGGCCTGATAGTCGCTCAGGCGGCAGCCGACCCCCAAGGAGAGCGAGTCCTTGTTGGTGTAAAGGAATGCGTAGCCCAGCATCCCGAGGGTAACGGAGCCGAAGATATCCATGGCCGAGCCTTCGCCCGGGTTGAGCTGGAAGCGATCCTCGATGACCTTAGAGTCGAGCGCGATGACCTCCTTGGCTCCCAGGGCGACTTCGACGGGCTTGAGCTCGTCGATGAGCCCCGCCTTCTGGGCCAGCAGGGAATTGGCCCCGTCGCAGGCCAGCACCACGGAGGACTCCAGCTCGTCGCCGTCCGAGGTCTTGATGCCCGCGATGCGGCCGTCCTTGCGGATGACCTCGCGCACCGTCACGCCGCAAAAAAGCTCGGCGCCCGCGGCCTCGGCCTGGGCCGCGTACCACTGGTCGAACTTGACCCGGATGATGGTGTAGCAGTTGGGAATGCCCTGCAGGAACTTGAGCGACTTATAGCCGAAAGTGATCCAGGAATCCTCGGTGGTGACGCAGGTCTTCTGCTCCACCACCGGCCGCTCCAGGGCCGCGCCGGGCATGGTCCAGAAATCCGGCAGTATCTCATGGAGCATGCGCGAGTAAAGCACCGCGCCCTGCACGTTCTTGGCGCCGGGGTACTCGCCGCGCTCCAAGAGGGCCACCTTCAGGCCCGCCCGGGCCATCACGATGGCGGCGGAGATGCCGGCAGGGCCGGCGCCCACGACTATGGCGTCATAGCTGGATTCTGACATGGGATGGGCTCAACCGCCGGCGCGCGCCAGGGCGCCGTGGACATGCTCCAAGAGCTCCTCGGGCTTGAAGGGCTTGGTCATGAAGGCGACCACCTGCGGAAACTTCTGGAACAGACTCTTGGCCGGCTCCAGGGAGGTCAGGACGACGATGGGCATATCCTTGGTCGCCGGCTCCTGGGCCAGCTTGATCTGCAAGGAATAGCCGTCGATGCCCGGAAGCATGACGTCGAGGATGATGAGATCCGGCTGGAATTGGCTGATGGCGTCCCAGGCCAGGCGGCCATTTTCGCAGACGCCAACCTCGTAGCCCGCCGCTTCCAAGGTGAATTTGACGGTGCTCAAGCTCTCGGCGTCACCGTCGACGACCATGACTTTTTTGCCCATTTCTCGCGCGCTCCCTAGGTTGCGTTGAGGATATCAATTAGCGCCGGAGCCGTCAATCCGGCCGCCGGGAGCCGCTTCCTGGAAGAACTCCAGGGGCGTCTCCTCGCCCTGCCGGCGCAGGCGGTCGTAGAAACGCGGCATGGCCCCGGTCGGGCGCAAGGCAAAGCCCGTCTTCGCCGCGCTCTTGCGCGCCTCCATGAGGAACAGATCAGAGAGGGTGATGGTCTCCAGCTCCAGGCCCGTGACCTCGGTCACCTGGGTGACGCGGCGCGAGCCGTCCGCCAGGCGCCCCATGACCACCAGCAGGTCCACGGCCAGAACGATGGTGGAGCGCACCGCGCGCAGAGGCATCTCGACGCCGGAGGTCATGACCAAGGTCTCCAGGCGCTGCAGGCCCTCGCGGGCCGAGTTGGCGTGCAAGGTGCACATGACGCCCTCGTGGCCGACGTTCATGGCCTGCAGCATGTCGAAAGCCTCCGCGCCCCGGACCTCGCCCACGATGATGCGGTCCGGCCGCATGCGCAGGGTGTTGACTATCAAGTCGCGCAGGGTCACGTCGGGCAGGCCGGCGGCGTCGCGCAGGCGGGTGCGCAGGTAAAGGGCGTGGGGCTGGGGCAAGGTCAGCTCGGGCGTGTCCTCCAGCGCGATGATGCGCTCAGCATCGGGGATGAGGGCGGCCAAAGCGTTCAGGAGCGTGGTCTTGCCCGAGCTGGCGCCCCCGATGACGAGCAGGTTGCGATGATGCTTGACCGCGAACTTCAAGAAACCCGCGCAGCCCGCGGTCAGGGCGCCGCCGCGCGCCAGTTCTCCAAGGTTCGGCCGGCGCGCCGGCCGCTTGCGGATGGTGACGCAGAGCCCGCCGCGCACCAAGGGCGGGGCGATGACGTGCACGCGCGAGCCGTCCAAAGCGGAGAGGTCGGCGTAAGGGCGGGCCGGGCCGAATGCCTCGGGCCGGCCCAGCGCCGCGCGCAGGAACTGTTCCACATCCGCGGCCCCGGCCCGGAAAGCCTGCGCCTGCAGGCGGGCGCCGCCCTTTTCCAGGAAGACGGAACCGTCGGCGTTGATGAGGAGTTCGACGACCTCCGGGTCCGCGTAGGCGTTGAGCAATGCTTCGGCTACAGGTTCCATTTTGGCGGCTCATTCTATCATAAAATTGCTATTCTGGCCGCGAGCCAATCATGCGCCGTAAAACCTTCGCCGCGCGGGTCTGGTCCAAGCTCCTAGCCTTCGACAAGGAGCTCGGCCTGCTGCGGCGCGGCGACCGCGTCCTGGCCGCGGTTTCGGGCGGGCCTGACTCGGTCTGCCTGGCGCATTTCCTGCGCGGCATGGGCCGCCGCAAGGGCTTCTCGGTATCCCTCATGCACGTGCACCACGGCCTGCGCGGCCTGGATGCTGACCGCGACGCTCAGTTCACGCTCGCCTTGGGACGGGACTGGGGGCTGCCGGCCTGCGTGGCCGCGGTTGCCGTGCGCGGCCTGGCCGGCGAACGCGGCCAGGGCTTGGAAGCCGCAGCGCGCAAACTGCGATATCAAGCTTTGACCCGCGCCGCCCGGCGGCTGGGCTGCAACAAGGTCGCCACCGGCCACCACCTGGACGACCAGGCCGAGACCGTGCTCCTGCACTTGCTGCGCGGCACACGGCTCGCGGCTTTGGCCGGCATCTCGCCGTGCCGTCCGCTAGCCAAGGGCATCACGCTGGTCCGACCGCTGTTGCCCCTGCGCCGCAGCGAGGTCATGCTCTACCTCAAGCTCCACGGGCTCAAGTGCCGGCAGGACAAGAGCAACCGTGACACGCACTTCACCAGGAACTGGGTCCGGCGCAAGGTCCTGCCCCTGCTGGAGACCCGCAATCCCCAAGTCCGCGAACGACTGGCTGGCTTCGCCGCGCAGGTGCGCGGCCTGAAGCTCGGCTGCGGGAAGCCGCCGGAACTTTAAGCTGGCAACTATGTGTGCGTTGTTTCCCCGTAAGCTTGGCTAACGATTCTTTACGCGCCTCGGGCGCGTGATTCGGCGCCGACACATACGGCCGTGTCGGTGCCGAATGCAAATTCGATAATCCTAGCGAGACTAGCCTCTAGGGCGCCATGTAGGAGTGGTGCGTCAAAGCGCACCGATTTACCACGGACTGAAAAACAGTCTGGCGCTCGCGGCCTACTGGGGAAGGTCCTTCGGAAAGCCGATATCCAGGACCTTTAGTTCGCCCACGCATCCCCGCGCGTGAGACGCGAGCAGCCCCGGCTTGGCCAAGCCCAAGGTAAGCGTCAAGGCTGCGGTCACGAACACACCGCCATGCTCTCCCGTGTCCGGGTCAAGGCCGGAGGGAAGGTCGATGGCTACCACGGGCCTCCCCGCTCGGTTCATGGCCTCGATGACCTTCTGCACCGTCCCGGAGGGACAGCCGCTGGAGCCGGTGCCCAGAAGGCCGTCGAGCACGACATCAGCCTGCTTCAGGCCGGCTTCCAAAGCGGCCTCATCCTCAGACGGGGCGACAGGAACACCCGCGGTCCGGGCGCGGTCCAGGTTGATCTGGACCGGTTCGGGGTAGCGGCCAGGGCTAGCCGGGCTCTCCGCCTTGGCGGCGCAGATGAATACCGCGGCAGAGCCCCCGCCTTGCTTGAGGATGCGGGCCGCGACCAGGCCATCGCCACCGTTGGCGCCGCGGCCGCAGCAGACCGCAATGCGGCTGCCGGACAACGCCTTGCCCGCGGCGCGCAGATACTCCGCTGTCTCAGCGGCCACGGCCCGGCCAGCGTTCTCCATGAGGTCGATGACCTTGAGGCCGCGCTCTTCCACGGCCAAGCGGTCGATCTCGCGCATGCGCCGCGCGGTGACCACGGGAAGACCCTGATAGGATGCCGGATCAGGGTCCGGAGGCATCAGCCGAGACCCTTGAGGATCTGCAGGAGCAGGCTGGCAATAGCCAAGGAGAAAACCAAGGCCCCGGCCAAGAATGCCGCCAGATAGGGCAGAGCCAGCGTGACCCAAGCCCGGCCCAGGCTCATCTGGTAGGCGTCCCTCAAACAGCGCGCCTTCAAGGACAGGTTATAGTAGCCCACGATCAGAAAAGACGCGGCCAAGAGCCAATGCGCGCGCGGACAGACGGCCGTCAGGATAAAGACCGCGGGCACGACCAAGGCCCAAGCCAGGTCGGCCAGGCCAAAGAGCACGAAGAGCTCGGAGGCGCTGCCGCGTCGGCCCTGGAAGTCGGCGATGAGGTGCACAAAGGCGACCAAGGCGCAGCCCGTCGCCAGCTCCCAGAGCAGGCAGAACGCGAGCTCCAGCCCGCCCCAGGGCAGCGGGGAGACGCGCCCGCTGACGGCCATGGCCGCGAAGAAGCTCAAGGCGCCCAGCAGCCAGCCCAGCACTCCCAAGCCGAGCGGCCGCCGGGACCTTACCGCGGCGATGGCCTCGGCGGAGTCCTCGAAGAAATCGTAGACGAGCTCCATGGCGGACTTACCAACCGGTCCAGCGGTATTCCAGCCCCATGCGGTCCTCGGGCTTGAGGCTGCTCAGCCAGGAAGGCCGGCTCTCCAGCACCCCTTGGAACCGGGCGTCCAGCATCTCGAAGAGGTCGCTGATGCGTTCGGCGTCGCGGCGGATCCTGGGTTTGCCGGAGATACCGCCCAGCTTCGCGGCCAGCGCGATGGCATCCTCCGAGTCGCCCAGCTGGTCGACCAGCTTGACGCCGTTGAGGTCAGCAGCCTGGTGCCCAGAGAAGATCCTGCCGTCGGCCCACGGCTTGAGCCGCTCTTCCGGGATGCCCCGCCCCACGCTCACCGCGGCCAGGAACTGGCCGTAGGCGTCGTTGATGAGGGTCTGCAGCAGGGCCCGCTCCTCGACGGTCATGCTCCGCGCGGGCGAGCCGATGTCCTTGAATTTGCCGGACTTGATGGCCTCCATCTTGAAACCGATCTTGCCGAAGAGCCCCTCCAGGTTGCTGGCCGTGAAGATCACGCCGATAGAGCCGGTGAGCGTGCCGGGATGGGCGACGATCTTGTCGCAGGCCGCGGCGATGTAGTAGCCGCCGGAGGCGGCCACGTCGCCGAAGAGCGCCACGAAGGGGATCTTCTTCTCCTTGCGGATGCGGTTGATCTGGCTGTAGATCTCTTGGACCGCGCCCACGCTGCCTCCGGGCGAGTTGATGTCGAGGATGATGGCCTTGACGCCCTTGGTCTCGGACATGGCCTTGATACGGCGCACCCACTGCTCCGAACCTTTCTCCCAGGGCCGGCCGTCCTGAGAATTATAGATGGCGCCGTGGATGGAGACCCAGCCGACGGAGTCTCGGTCCTGAGTCAAGGACAGCAGGCCGTCCTTGCCGGCCGAGGCCGCGAACTGAGACGGGGAGCGCAAGAAGATGACGGCAGCCGCGACCAACGAAGCGACATAGACGCCAAGGACGGCGTACATAATCCGCCGCTTCGCGCGAGGTTCGGCTAGGGCAGGTTCGGGGCTGACCGGCGTCGGTTCCATGGTTACCTCATTGGTGCGGCGGCTCCGTCAAATGGTGGAGGTGGCGGGATTCGCACCCGCGTCCAAACGGCGACCGGCAAAGTCACTACAGGCTTAGTCCGCCTTCAGTTTCATCCGGGCAAAACCGGCGGGCTGGTACGCCCGGACTAGCCCCGTTCTTGTCTCAAGGCCCCCTCCGACGGTGCCAGCGGGAGGTCCTCCAGCCTGCTCATGACGCCGGCTTCCCCCTAGCAGGTGTCGGGGACCGACGTGTGCTCACTGCGTGTTAGGCAGTGGCCCAGGCCAACTGCGTGTTGGCATTTGTTGTTTGGCCGGATTTTATCCTGGTTCCAGCCAGCCAGGGCCTGCGACCGTTGCTGAACCGCCGCCTGTCGAAGCTATTCACCCCCGTAGTCAAAGTATACCAGACCGGGTTGGACGGGCGCAATGATGCTCTGGAACGCGCTCAGGAGGGCGCGCCCGTGGGCAAGGCTTCCAGGGCGGCGAGCAAATCCCGCGCCGAATGGATGCGCTGGTCCGGATCGGCGTGCAAGGCCCGCGCGAGGACCTCGTCGACGCCGTCCGGCAAGCCCGCAGCCCGCACGGAGACCGGGACATAGGCCATGTTGACCTTGTTCATGAGCATGCCGGCTCCAGTCCCGGAGAAGGCGCCCTGGCCGCAGACCATCTCATAGAAACACAGCGCCAAGGAATAGACATCCCCCTCCCGGCGCACCAGGCCCTGCTCCTGCTCCGGCGCCATGTAGGGCGGCGTGCCGGCCACGGTGTTAGTCTGGGCGCCGCGCGTGGCCGCGTCCTGGGCCAGGCGCGCGATGCCGAAATCCATGACCTTGACGAAGCCCTCGGCGGTGACCATCACGTTGGCAGGCTTGAGGTCGCGGTGGATGACCTTGCGGCCGTGCGCGAATTCCAGCGCCGCCGCCGCGGCCCGGCAGATGTCCAAGGCTTCCGCGAAGCCGAGGCGGCCCCGCTCGGCGATGAGGTCGGACACGGTCTTGCCGCTGACGAACTCGAAGACCAGGAATATCTCGTCGCCCTCCTCGATGATGGCGTAGATATCCACAATATTAGGATGGTGCAACGCGGCCACGATCTTCGCCTCGTTGATGAAGCGCGCGCGCTCGCGGCGGTCCAGCCTGAACTCGTCGCGCATCCGCTTGATGGCGACGGGCCGGTCGAGGGTGACATCCGTCCCTTCGTAAACCATGCCCATGCCGCCGGCGCCGATCGGGCGCAGGATCCGGTATTGTCCACACAGCAGCTTTTCGTTCTCCGGCAACGGGCGCGGAGCCAAAGCCGCGGGCTGGACGGCCCCGCTTGAAGCCGGAAGCCGGGTGAAAGCCTTCTTGACGCGCGCGGTCAGGGGCCCGGCCGCGACCTGCAGCAGGCCCAAGGCCAGGAGCAGTCCGCCCAGGACCACGGCCCCGGCCAGCACGAAGTACCGGCGGCCGCGGCCGCCCGCGCTGGCTCCGGCAGGCGGGGCCGCGGCGGCCGCGGTTTCTCCTGGGAACAGAAAAAGGATGTCGCTGTCTACGGGCATGCTCAACGCCGAAGCCAGGCTCTTGACGTAGCGCGGGTCCATCCGGGCCGCGTCGCGCAAACGATCCAACATCTGGTCCCGGTCGCCCAGGCCGCCCAGGGCATAGGAGTAGTTGGCCAGGGCGTCGGCGCTGCGGGGCTCTATCTCCCGGGCCTGGCCCGCGGCCTCCAAAGCGCCGCGGTAATCCTTAGTCCGATTCTTGAGGAAGGCTTTCGTGGTCAGCAGTGTCGCGCTGTGAGGCGATGCCCTCAGGCCGGCCTCCACGTCCTGCAGCGCCGCTTTATAATCTCCCTGCCGCGCATAGACCGCGGCCCGCAAAGCGAGGGCCTGCGGGTTCGCCGGGCCTGCGGCCAGCGCGCGGTCGAGCTGGAGCGCGGCGGCCTGCAAGTCTCCCACTCCCATGGCGTCCTTGGCCGCTTGGATAGCTGCTGCGGAATTGACCTCGGCAAACCCCGCGGGCGCAGCCGCGGAATGCCCCAAGGGCACACCCGATTCAGCGGCTAGCCCTGCTGCGGGATCCACCGCATTGAATTGGCCCGGCGCGGCGAGGGCTTGGCTGCCCACGCGGTCCTCGGTCAACTGGAAGACCGCGAAAGCCGCCTGGTCCTTAGAATCGAACCGCAGGGCGCTCCGGGCGTCCGCGTTGGCCTCCCGCATCATGCCCAGGCCCGCATAGACCTGCGCACGGGCGCTCAGGGCCGCTGCGTTGTCGGGGTTCCGCGCCAGTTCCGCGTTGAGGGCGGCCAGCGCCCCGGCCGTATCGCCGCGCTGGGCCCGCTGGTCGGCGCAGCGCCAAGCAAAGCTCCCCGAGCAATCTCCGGAGGTGCCCTGCGCAGGCCTGTCGTCGCCGTCCGAATGCTGCGGGCCGAAATGATCCGGCATGCTGGTGTTGATGGCCTGCACGAGACCTGGGTTGAGGATGGCTCTTTCATCGTCTGCCATCTTCTTGCGCAGCGCCGCCAGGGCCGCATGATCTTCAGGGCTGAGATTGCCGTCCTGCCAAGCTTGGCGCCGCATATCCCATAATTGAACCCGGTCCGCGGACACCTGGATGGCCCCCTGAAAATCCTGCGCGGAAAGGCCCTGATGCTTTCTGTCATCCTCGTAATACTTGGAGAGGATCCTCACGGCGACCCTGTCGCCGACCCGCTGCTGCTGCTGGGGCGGGAGGTTGAGCTTGGCTACGGCCGCAGCCGCCGCCTGCATGGCTTCATTCAAGTTCATGTATTGCCGGGCGATATGGGCCTGCGCCGCGGCTTCGCGGCTACAGAACCAGAAAGCGACCAATAAGGCCGCTGTCGCGCGAGTCAATCGCCTATTCATTGCCAAAAGAGTTTATCTCTGAATCAAGCGCAGCGCAAGCTGCGCCGCCTCGCGGACGGCCGCGTGGTCGGCCCGGCCCTTGCCGGCGATGTCGAACGCTGTGCCGTGGCCGGGCGAGACGCGCACGAAAGGCAGGCCCGCCGTCCAATTGACCACGCCGAGGCCCGCCGCGACCTTGAGCCCGATGAGGGCTTGGTCATGATAGAGACAGACCAGCCCATCGCAATCACCCTGCACATGCCGCCGCCAAGCCGCGTCCGCGGGCAGGGGGCCGGACAGATCCACGCCTTGCCGCCGCGCCAGGCGAACGGCAGGCAGCAGCACCCGCCGCTCTTCCCGGCCGAGCAGCCCGCCCTCGCCGGCGTGAGGATTAAGACCGCACAAAACCAGACGCGGCCTGCGCAGGCCCAATTGCCGCAAGGCTGAGTCCAATGCTTGGGCCGCGGCCAGCACCTTCCCAGGACTCAATGCCGCAGGGACCCGGCTCAGCGGGATGTGCCTGGTAGCCAGGACGCACCAAAGCCCGCGCCGCGGCGCTGCCAATATCATCTGCGCCTCAGCCCCGGAGGCATGGCGAAGGTATTCGGTATGGTCGCGGTAGGGGACCTTCGCCAGGCTCCAGGCCTGCTTGGAGATGGGCGCGGTCACGATCGCGTCGGCCAGGCCGCGCGCGCAGAGGCGCACAGCCGCCTCAACCGCCGCAAAAGAGATTGCCCCACCCTCCCGCGTGCTCTTGCCGGCAGGCGGAGGCGGCAGCCCCAGTCCCGTGTCCCATACCGGGAATAGGCCCTGCCGCCACCCGGCGCGGCACCAGACCGAGGCTTCTCCCACCAGCAGGGGACGGAACCGGCGCGGCCAGCCGCCGCGGCGTAGCGCCGCCAGCGCCGCCTCCGGCCCTATCCCGGAGGGGTCGCCGCAGGTGAAAGCGAGGGTAGGACTAAAGGGGCGGCAGGTTCCTTTCAATGACGGCTTGAGCCTTGAGAGACTTGACGTAGGTATCAAGCTCCTTCTGGTAGGAAAGATTGGCCATGGCCTTGGCGAGTTCTTCCTTGAATTTTCCAAACTCCGGTTCCTCCGCGGCCTTCTTCTCCTGCACCCGGACCAGGAAGTACCCCACCTCCGTCTCGATGGGCTCGCTGACCTCACCGACCGGCAGGGAGAAGGCTGCCTTCTCAAAATCCGCCGGGGCCACGCCGCGAACCAGGAAGCCGATGTCACCGCCGCGCGCCGCGTACTCGGCCTCCTCGGAAACCCCGCGCGCGAGCTCGGCGAAGCTGGTGGCGCCCGCGGCCAGGCGCTGGCGCAACTGCAAGGCGGCCTGCAGGGCACGCTTCTTCTCGCGGGAAGAGTTGACGGGGGAGAAGCGGAACATGATACGGGACAGGCGCACCCGCTCGGAAGTCATGGCCTTCATCTGGCCGGCGATTTCTAAGAAAGCCTGCCCCTCGTCCTCCCTCAGGTCCTTGGGCGCCTCGGTAGCGCCGCTGACGATAAAGGCCCTGAGCCGATCGAAATACGCCTTGACCTCGCTCTCCTGCGGCGGACTGATGCGCCCCTTGACGGCCTCCTCAACGACCTTGCGGGCCATGACCTGGCGCGCAATGCGCTGGCGGAACTGCTCGTAGTTCAGGCCCATGACCTTGAGCTTCCGGGCGAAGGCGGCCTCGCCCGCAGTTTCGCTCAGAGGGTTGCCCTCGTCATCCTTATTGAAACGGTCCTTGACCTCGTTGACGCCGCTGTCGATGTCGCGGTCGTGCACCCGGATGTGGAGCTTGGCGCCTTCCTGGTAGAGGACTTCGCGGTCCACGAGCTGCTCCAGCGTGGTCTCGCGCAGCTTGCGAACGTGGGCAGGATCGGCCGCGGCGGCGGGCATGGCCCGGCGCCAGTAGTCCATGGCCTCGTCCACCTCCTTCTGGAAGTCCGACAAGAGGATGGGCTTGCCGTTGACCACGGCCACGGTGTCCTCCAGGACCTTTGCGGACGCGGCCGGGGCCAACGCCAGCAGGACGGCGCAGAGGATGCTACTTGAATTGTTCATCGACGACCTCCACAGGGTATTTTTCCAGGACCGACTGCAGGTAACGATCGAGCTTCTGCTTCTCCAAAATCTGGGCGATGCGGTCGTGCGCCTGCGCCAGATCCAGCGTGCGCTGCGCGTCCTTGCGCAGCACATGGTAGCCGAACTTGCTCTTGATGGGGCCGCCGATCTCGCCGACCCTCATGCGGAAGACGATGTCCTCAAGGTCCGGGATGACCTCGCCGTAAAAGGCGGGGGCCATGCGGCCCCCGTCCGCGGCCGTGGCCGCGTCGAGGGAAACGGCCTTGGCCAGCGCCGCGAAGCTGGCCCCGCCGCGGGCCTTCTTGGCCACGGCCTCGGCCTCCGCCGGAGAGGCGCAGAGGATGTGCCGCATCTCAACCACCGCGGGATGCTTGCGGTGATAGTCCCGGATATCGTCCTCCGTGACCCGCAGCACGCCCCGGCGGCGCAGGTCGTCGAGCCACAGGCGGGTGAGCAGGTAATCGCGTCCCTCGCGCAAGCGCTCGTCCTCGTCCGACTTGAGGCGGTCGAGCCGATCGCGGAACTCCACGGACCTGGGCACGTCCGAAGCCTGGGCCGCGGCCAGGATCAGCTTCTCGCGGATGAGGATGTCCAGGAATTGCCGGCGGCCGTTGGGCGTGGCCACGTAGTTCTGGTAGTTCTGCGCCACGTCCAAAAGCTTGCGCTGGAATTCGGATTCGGAGATGCGCAGGGGCCCGACCTTGGCCACGACGGCGTCCCGGCCGCGGCAGCCGGCGGCCAAAGTCAGCAGGACCGCGAGGGCGATTCGCACGGGCTCATCGTATCATTTTTGCGGACTTTCCAGCAGCTCCCCCAGGAAGCCTTGCAGCCAGTCCAGAGGGTCCTCGGCCTGCAGCGCCACCACCACGCCGTCGCCCTCGGGCCGGGGCGCGAAGCGCAGGCGCCCCCCGTAGGTCTCCAGCCAGGCCCGGGTGCGCTCCGGACCGATGTCGGCGTCGGGACGGAAGAGGACCTCCAGCGCCCCTGCCTTTTGGGCTATGCCGCGCACCTTGGCTTTGATGGCCAGGGCGCGGATGTCCACCACGCGGAAGAGGCGCCGCACCGGTGCGGGCAGGGGGCCGCAGAGGTCTTGCAGCTCCCGCCGCAGGCCGGCGGCCCCGGCGGGGTCCGCCTGCAGTATGCGCTTGTATGTGTCGAGCCGCTCCATCTCCCCGGGCAGGTAGTCCTTCGGGATGTAGGCGTCCACGTTGAGGTCCAGGACCACCGGGGCCTCCACCGGCTTCGGCGCGCGGCCCTGGCGGCGGGCCAGTTCCTCGTCGAGCAGGCCCGCGTACATCTCCACGCCCACGGCGTTGATGCAGCCGTGCTGGCGCGCGCCCAGCAGCTCGCCGCAACCCCGGATCTCCAGGTCGCGCATGGCCAGCTTTGCGCCCGAGCCCAGCTCGCCGAACTCGCGCAGGGCCTCCAGGCGCTGGCGCGCCTCCTCGCTGAGCGTTCCGAGGTCGTCGTGCCCGGACGAGAAGAACAGGTAGCAGTAGGCGCGCTGGCGCTCCCGGCCGATGCGGCCGCGCAGCTGGTAGAGCTGGGCCAGCCCGAAATCCTGCGCGTTCTCCACCAGCAAGGTGTTGACCGAGGGGATGTCCAGGCCCGACTCGATGATGGTGGAGGCCACCAGCACGTCGTACTTGCGCTGGGAGAACTCCCACATGGCCGACTCGATCGCGGCGGCGCGCATGCGCCCATGGATGACGGCGAAGCGGGCCTGAGGCAGGAGCTTCTGCAGGCGGCGGCGGCAGTCCTCCAGGGACCGCACCCGGTTGTGCACGTAATAGGCCTGGCCGCCGCGGGCCAGCTCATCGGACAGGGCCGCCGCCACGGCGCCCTCGTCGTAAGGCCCGACCTTGGTCACGATGGGCTGGCGCCCTACGGGGGCGCTCTCGATGAGCGAGATGCCGCGCAGGCCGGAGAGCGCCTGGTTGAGGGTCCGGGGGATGGGCGTCGCGGAGAGGGCCAGGCAATCCACCGCGCTGCGCATCTGCTTGAGCTTCTCCTTGTCGCGCACCCCGAAGCGGTGCTCCTCGTCTATGACCACCAGCCCCAGATCCTTGAATCGGACGTCCTTCTGCAGGAGCCGCGCCGTGCCGATGACCACGTCCACGGCGCCCGCGGCCAGGCCGTCGAGCACGCCGCGTATCTCGCGCTGGCTTTGGAAGCGCGTGAGCAGGCCCAGGCGCACGGGGTAGTCCGCGAAGCGCGCGCGGAAGGTGCGGTGATGCTGCTCCGCGAGGATGGTGGTGGGGACCAGCAGGGCGGCCTGCTTGAAGGACGCCGCGCAACGGAAGGCCGCGCGCATGGCGACCTCGGTCTTGCCGAAGCCCACGTCGCCCACCACGAGCCGGTCCATGGGGTGCGGGGCGGCCATGTCCGCGAGGGTCTCCGCAATGGCCCGCGCCTGGTCCGGGGTCTCCTCGTAAGGGAACTCGGCGGCGAAGGCCTCTTCCATGGCGCCCAAGGGCGGAAAGGAGATGCCGGGCCGCGCGGCGCGCTCGGCCTGGGTCTTGAGCAGGGCCTCGGCCAGCTCCCGCACGCCCTCGCGCACCGCGCGCTTGACCTCCTCCCAGTTGCGGGTGTCCAACGAGGAGAGCCGGGGCCGCTTGCCCTGGGCTCCCGAATAGCGCTGGACCCGGCCGAACTCATGCATGGGCAGGTACAGGGTGTCCGAGCCCCGGAACTCCAGAGCCAGGCAATCCACGGTCCCGTGGCCTGGCGCGGCCACGGGCTCCAAGCCCTTGAAGCGGGCCAACCCGTACTCCTGATGCACGACATAGTCTCCCTGCTTGAGTTCGCGCATGCGCAGGGCGCCCCGCGTCGCGGCCGTAAAATTCCGCCAGCGCAGGGAGGGCCGGTAATCCCGGCTGAAGATCTCGGAGGCGCAGAAAACCGCCAGCCGGTGGCCCGGATGATGGAACCCGCGGCGCAGAGGGCCGACGAGGAACGCGCAGGGCGGCGCGCCCTTGAATTCAGCGTCGAGCAGTTCCTCCATGCGCTCGTTCTCGCCGCGGTTGAGCGAGAACATGACCGTGCGATAACCCGCGCCCGCGAAACGCCGCAGTTCCTCCCAGGCCCGGGCCGGCTCGCCCGCGTAAGGCCCGTTGGGGCGGGCGCCGAAATCCACGCTGCCGCCGGCCCCGGCGGACGCCGGCCCGGCGCGCAGCACGCGGGAGCCTTCCGGCGCCTGGACCGCGGCCCCTTCCTCGACCAGCCAGGTCCAACCCTCGGCGAACCAATCGGAGAGGGGACGGCCGCTCTCCGGAAGAGCGGCGCACACGGCCTGGGCTTGGCTCAACAGCTCCAGGGTCTGTTGGGAGACAGGGTCTACGGCACGCAGGGAGGCGACATCGTCCTCGTCGTAGAGCACGCGCACGGCGCGCAGGGGCTCCAGGCCGTAGAAATCCAGGACCGCGCCGCGCTCGGCGAATTCGCCCGGAGTCTCCACGAAATCCACCTTCCGGTAGCCCGCCCGCAGGAGGCGCTCCACCGCGTGGCTGCGCGGCAGGCGCGCCCCGATGCGGAACTCCACGGCGAGGCCGGCAAGTTCGGCGGCGGCCGGGGCGGGCCGGGCCAAGGCATCGGGCAAGGCCAGGGCCAGCCGCGCTCCCTGGCGCAGGGATTCCAGCGCCGCCAGCGCCTGCCGGGGGTCGTCTGCGAAGAGGGCGGCCGGCAGGAGTTCGCCGGCAAAGAGCGGCCCCAACGCCGCGACCGCGTCGCCCACGTCCTCCAGCCTGGAATCATCCTTGAGCACCAGGAGGAGCTTGCCGCCGCGCTCAGGCCAGGCGCAGGGGTACTCGGGCCTGGGAGTGAGCAGGCAGCGCGCCAAGTGCCCCCAGGCGCCGGAACCCGGCAGACCGCCGAGGATCTGGTTTGGTGTCAAGGGTGGCTCCGCACCGCCATTTTACCTTATACGGGGTCGCCGGCCCCTCCGGGTCAAGTCATCTAAGAATGTTACCGAAGGCTAGGTGATCGCCAGCGGCCGGTCATCTTTCTTTTTGCTTCTTTTTCTTTCTGTGAATAACCTGAACTTCTGGGGATAATATGAAGCCCTCTTCGGCGTGCGCAGCGCGCCGAAGCCCGGCCCGCGTAGCGGGCCGGCAGAACCGCTGAGGTTTGGAGACATAACCTCACACCTGGCCCATCGCCGCGCCCAGCTCTTCCGTCCTCTTGCGCGCCTTCCGACTTCAGGCCCCCCAGGGGCCAACTTCAGATAGCGGCCGCCCTACGCGGGCAGGTCATCATCGGCCGGAGGGACGACTGGCGTGGAGGACCATGGCCTGGGGGATGGCCGTCGGATGCGACCAGTCGAAGGCGTCGATGGTCTTGATGAAGGGGAAGCGGGCCTTGCGGATGAGCCGTTCGACCAGGCGCTCATGGCGCCAAGCCAGTTCGTTGCTGAGCAGGCGCTTGAGGAACAGCCGGTGCGACAGGTTCTCCTTGGCCGCGGCCTCCAGCATTTCGCGGTAGCCGTGAGCCGTGCGGGTCAAATAGAGCTTCTCGGCCATGGCTTCAATGGGGTCCTCGCCGTCGCCGGCAACAGCAGTTCTCATGTGATTTCGCCTCCCTTGTTCTCGTCTCGGAACAGCTCGTCGTAGAGGCCAAGGTCGGTCTCTTCGACGGCGATATTCGCCCAGTCCGGTTTCTTGGTCAGAACCACGGGCTGCGGCGCTCGCTGCCCCATGGCCGCCCGCCTTTGCAGAATGATGTTGCGGACGTAGGCCGCTCCGAAGGCGCCGAACCGCAAGGCGTGGGCAATGGCCGCCAGCGTCTCAGGCTTGCCGAAGTCGCGCGCGCAATCCATGATCTTGTCCAGGTGCACGGCCAGGTTGAGCTCGGCTGCGGACAAGCCCTTGAGGTACTCCGAGCACGCCGGCCCCATCGCCAGGAACTCCTCCACCCGCTTGGCCGCCCGCGCCTTTTTGCGCTTGGCCACGAGCCCCGCGTAATGCGCCGGATCTTCGATGACGCGGTATTTCTCGTAGCAGCGAGGATGCGTCGCCAAGAGCTGCGGGCCGTTGTAGATGCAGACGGTCTGCCCGGTGGCCTTGAGCGTCAAGGTCTTGTCGGCGTGGCTGTGGGGCACGCTGTAGCGGTTGGTCTGGAACTGCGCCAGGGCTTGGCTGCTTGAGCGCAGCGAAGCCACAACTGCGCAGTCATAGTCCAACGCCAGCAGGGCTTACAGTTGAGGCCGCTCCAGTTCGAAGCGGTCCAGTGGGCGCTCCCGTGTCGTCCCGTGAATCCTCACGTTGGCCTCGCCTTCCAGCCAGGCCGCCAAGTTTCGGCGTAGTCCGGCCAGGTCTAGCAGCAGCCGTCCGGCCAGAAACGAGCTGCGCACGTACTTGATGCTGGACTCCACCTTGCCCTTCTCCCAGGCGGCTCTGACCGTGCACGGGATCGGCTCGAACAGATAGCTTCCCGCGAAATCCATGAACTTCGGCTGAAAATGGATCTCACGGCCCAGGCGCGCGAGGACCACGGTCTTCAGATTGTCGTAGTTGATCTTCTTGGGCACCCCGCCGAAGAAACGGAAGGCGTTGACGTGCGCGGCCATGAAATCCTCCAGGCACTGCGACAGGGTCAGTTCCGCGTACATCATCCGCGAATAGCTCATCACCATGACGAAGCACGACAGCTTGCGCGTAGCGTTGCCGATGGCGATAGTGCCCACGTTGGCCCAATCCACCTGGGCGAACTCCCCGGGCTGGGTCTCGATGCGCAGGAATGCCTTGGGTTTCTCCGGACGCAATGGGCACAGGTGCTCCTTGAGGATCGTGTAGCCGCCCTCATAGCCCATGCGCCGAATCTCTTTGAGCAGCTTGGCAGCAGACAGCTCCGGGTATTCCCTCAGGCGCTGGCGAAGGTAGCCGTCGTAAGGGCCCACCTTCCCAGGCGCGCAACTTGGCCGGCGCGCGTCCGCAGGAGGACCTTGTGTGCTGGCCAAGGCGCGGCGCCCCGTGTCGCGGTGGATGCGCAGTCTGGCCGCGATGGCGGACTTGGATAGCTTTTCGACTTCGAAGAGGCGCCGGATCGTGGCCCACAGTTCAGTGTCCATAGCGACCATCATTATGGTGCCGCAGTGCCAAGTCCGTCCAGCCGGTTTCGTCTTGCGGACAGGGCTAAGGCCGCCGTCGTGCGCAGGCAGTCCTCGATGGCGCCCATCCGTCGGAGGAACCCGGTTTCATTTGCGGACAGCTTTGTCCGCCTCCTGCTCTCGGCCCGCCGCAGGTTGTCGCGGGCCACATAGTCCGGATGGCCCGCCCGGTAGAACCGCCAGTAGTCCGGGTAGGCCTTCGCCCAGGCCCGCTTCTTGCCGGCATACCGGATGCCGTGGTCCGCATGCAGGCTCCGCCAGCGCCTCAGGTTCCGCCGCTTGCGGGCTCGTTGGCACTCAGCGCGGCCGCAGCATTCCTGGACGCGAGCTCTCGGGTCTTGGCGATAGTACCGGCCGCAATAGGGGCAACGCTTCATGGCAGGGCCCTCCTGCCAGAAGCATGCCCTTACGATGGGTCAGCCAGTAGGGTGGACAGCGCGGTGGCGAAAACTGGACACGATCACCGGCGCGCGAAACTGGATATCAACGACCGGCGATTACTGGACATTCTTCAAACGGCGCTAAGACTAATGGCACGGTCGAGATTCCGGCGCGGCGGGAAGATGGAAACTTCAGCCAAGAATCTAGCGGCAAGACTCTTGGCGCGTTTCATCCAGCTGAGCCCGAGTCTCCCCCTCTTTAGGTCGGCAGGCCCCAGTGCCAATAAGCTGGTTGACTGTGTTTTCGTGGACAACCCGAAATGCGGCTGCTTCTGTTAGGTTCCTTTGAAGATCCAGAGCGCGGGCCATTAATCAACCTGCCACCGACGTCTCCCCTCTAAACCAGGCCAGAATCAAGTCTAATTTCTGCACCAGTCCAAGTCTATCATTTCGGCTGTGCGAAATTTGGATTGTCCGGATAAACACGCTTCCGGATAAGAAAAGCACCCCCCCCGCCGGAGCGCACACCTGAGTCGGAGTCAGGAGTTCAGACGGAGGGAATCAAGACAGAGCCGCGCCTACGCCGCGTGGAAATCATCGGCCGGAGGATTGACTGACTGGCGATTTCCCGCAAGGCTGCTTTCCCACTTTCCCCATTGTCGTAGCTGCGGCGCTGTGGCAGCAGGTTGTTTCGCGCAAGGATTGACGTCATGCATCAATCTACCAGTCAACCTTGACGCCCAGGTCCTCCAGGGCGATGAAGTGCCAGGGTAAATCTTGGACGGCGTCTGTTATGTTTGCTTCCGACAGAGTCCCGTATCTCAAGACCCCTCGGATTTGGGCTTGAGTGCTTGATGTGTGCGACGTTTTGAAGTTCTCGACGGATCGCCGATCAGGCACGATGACAGTCATTTGCTGTGGATCGAGAGGAAGTGTGTCGATTGGAATACGCCATTCGCGCTCCCAGGTGCAATCGACGCCCGCAATTGGATCATACGTCTTATGGCGCCAACGGATATTCAAAGGCAGCCCATCGAATTCGCCTTTGGGCTGGTAAATGACCGGCCGACCGCCGCGGCTGAATAACCATGGCTTGTCGACCATGATTCCAAGGGGCGCGTAAGGGAACTCAAAGTATTCTCGGTCGGCGAGAATATGTGGAAGCTTACTGATCGGAGATTCTGAAAAGCACACGCATTTGAATCCGCCGTCGATGTTTCCGGCCCCCCCCAGGAGGACCCGCTCTTGAAGAATTTTGTGAAAGGTCTTGATGGCATCATCACGTTCGCCTTTTGTGAAGTGTATCAGCTTGTTGCTCAAGTCATCGCGATTCATGCTCATCCCTCCGATCACGGTTTGCAGATATAACCTCACACCTAGCCCATCGCCGCGCTCAGCTCTTCCGTCCTCTTGCGCGCCTTTCGACTTCAGCCCCCCCCCAGGGGCCTGACGTCGCTATAATACAATACACCGAATTGGAAAACCACCGTTAGGTCCGCCGAAATCCGCCTCTAAGCAGCGGCCTCCCTACGCGGGCAGGTCATCATCGGCCGGAGGGACGACTGCTTCGTATAAATCAACCAGCGGGTCGAGTTGGCACTCCTCTCCTGGCGGTCCGCACATCGTCGCGGCGGCGGGATGATTTGTTCCATGCGCCTCCTCTTGACGGAAGTCTCCTAATGGGCGAAACTGTCCGTGGTTTGAAAGACAACTCCGGAGCCGGGTCCAGCTCGCGCTGGCGGTATTGGACCATCGGGACGCTCGCCGCGGCCGCCTTCTTGGCCCTGAGCCTGCCCCGCCTCTCCCACCTGGGCCTTTACGAGGACGAGGCCAACGAATGCCGGGCGGTCGCGGCGGTGAGGTACCATCCGTGGCCGGCCGCCATTTCCACGCAAAGCATGCCCTGGATGTTGGCCAGCTATGAAGCCTCGCTCAAGGGCCTGGCCTACGGGCTCTACCTGAGGGCCTCCGGCAAGGACTTCGACGTGGCCTCCTGGCGGTTCGCGGGGTTGGCGTTGGTGGCGCTGGGCCTCTGCCTCTGGCCGGTCTTGCTCGGGCCGCGGCTGAGGCTACGGTCCCACGCGCTGTTCCTCTTCTTGATGGTCTCGGACCTGTCCATCATTCTGCAATCGCGCCACGAATTCAGCCCCATGGCCACCGGGTTCCTCCTGCGCCTGCTGTTCATCGCTTTTTGGATGCGCCAGGAGATCGACGGCCGCAGCTCGCGCTGGGAATCGTTCGCGATGGGAGCGGTCCTGGGGTTAGCCTGTTTCGAAAAGCTGATCTCCTTGGTCTGGCTGCCCCTGCCGCTGCTGTTCTTCTTGCAGCCGGGACTCCGCAAGCACGGCCGCTGGCTGGGCTGGGGCTTTCTGGCTGGGATATTCCCCCTGCTGCTGACCAACGGGCTCTCCCTCATCCACCATGGCGCGCTCCTGTCCTTGCACGCCGTCTATGCGCCTTACCCGGCCTGCTCCGCGGCAGGCTTCCTCGCCCGAGCCCTGTCGCTGGGCAGCGGCGCCTTCCTTAAGGAATTCATCCTGGGCACGCCGCTGGATCTCTCCGCCGTCTTGTCCGCCGCGGCCGAAGGCGGGCTCATGCTCGGATTTTTCCTGGCTATTATTTGGACCTGGCGCGACGCGGGCCGGGGGCCGGCGCGAATGCTTTCAGGCTACGCGCTGGTCCTGGCCGGATTGTACCTGCTGCCCCGTCCCACCTGGGTCCACCACTGGCTGACGGCCACCCCGCTGCAATATGCCGCCCTGGCCTGGGCCTGCGGTTGCCCTGCGAAGGCGCCGCTGCGCCGCTGGCGAACCGCCGGCGTCCTGGCATTGGTCCTGCTGAGGCTTTCTGGTCTCTACGGCCTGGAACGCTCCTTCATCCGAGGCTCGAGCTCCGACCGATGGGACCCCGCGGCGACCGACTTCGCCCGTTTCGCGGCCGCGGGCTGCCATGATTCGCTCTTCCTGGCGGCGACTTGGGGAGTATCCGCTCCCGCCGCCTGCTTTTCGCGGGACGCCGCCGCGGTGCGGAAGATCTACCCGGATGAGAGCCTCACCATCGGCTGGCGCTCTCCTATCGCGGAGACTCGGGCGTCTGCGGTCTATGTGGCGGCCCAGGGCTTCCGCACGGGGACGCCTATCGGCGATCCCGCGCCGATCCTGTCCTTCCTGGAGTCCTCCCGCGAATGGAGGCAGGCCCCGCTGGAGCCGGAAGCCCAGCGCTGGAGCCGCGCCGTGAAGCTCTGGAAATTCACGCGCGCGGCGCCGGCGCGGCGCCGGAATCAGCGGACCGGGCGGAAAGAGATACCGGCGCGGCGGACCCCCGGGACGTCGTAATCCCGGTGCGACGATCGCGCCAAAGTCCCGTCGCGATACCAAGAACCTCCGCGGAAGACCCGGTTCGAGCCCACCGCGGACTCCCAGGCGCTGCCATCCGTGGGCGCCCCCTCGTAGGTGCTATGATACCAGTCCTGCACCCATTCCCAAGCGTTGCCGGCCATGTCGCACAAGCCTTGGTCAGTGTTGCCCGCGGCCTTCGAGCACACAGGCCAGGTGCTGCCGCGACCGCAGCCGTTGCCGCCATGATCGATCACGGCCCGGTCGCAGGTGGCCACCGAATCCCCCCAAGGATACCTATCGTTCTTCCCGGCGCTGCGGGCCGCGTATTCCCACTCGGACTCGCTGGGGAGCCTTCCCCCCACCCACTCGGAAAAGGCCTTCGCCTGGTTCCAATCCACGCCGATCACGGGCTGGTCGTCGCCGTTGAAAGTGTCACCGGAGCTGTCGGGCGCCGTGCAGGCCCGCGCGTAGACGCAAGCCCGATACTGCTTGTTGGTCACTAAGGTCCGGGCCATCTGGAAGGCCTTGACCGACACGGTATGGACCGGAGCCTCGTCGCCGCTGCCCGAACCCATGGAGAACTTGCCTCCCGGGATCTGCACCCACTCGACAACGGTATCCCCGGGGTCGTGCGATACGCCGGGCCGGCCTTCGGAGCGGCCCCCGCGGGGACATAGGCCGCCCAACGGAGCCCGGCGCCCCATCGTCTGCAAGGCCCGCTGCATGGGGCCGCGGGGCATATGAGGGGCCAACGCCTTGGCCATAGACGGCTCGATGCCCGGCGCTTTCCAATAGGTCCTCACGAACTGCGCCGACCAGCGCGCCTTGTCGGATTCAGGGATCACTTGCAAGGACAGCAGCTGCTCCAGCTTCGCCCAATCGTTGTCGCGCGTCCGCAGCAGCCTTTCCTTAGCGTCCTTGCCCTCTTTGAGCAAAGCCGCATAGCGGTCCCAGGCCGCCGCCCTCTTCTCGGCGGACTTCGCGAACTTGGGGACCTCCTTGGCGAGCCTGCGCCAGGCCTGCGCCTTCTCCTCGGCAGCAGCGTTGCTCTTGTCGAACTCGAAAGCCTGGTTGTATTGCTTCCAAGACTCGACATCGACGCTGCGGAAATCAAGATCCCCGGAGGTGGCGGCGCGCGCCGAAGCCGGCCCCAGGATCAAGGCGAGCATGATGAGGATCCAACCACGACCGAAGGTCTTCGACATAGGCCTATCCCTCCATGAAATGGCTCCCAAAACATTAACGGAGACCCAATGCCGATAATCATACCATGTCCAGGCCTTCCGAGTCAGGCGTAGCGTTAGACAGCTCCCGCCCAATGTAATAAGATGAAATCGGATGATTCGATCGCTCCTCCTGGCCCTCTGCCTGCCGCAGGGACCCGCTACGGCGGCCCGGCACGATGGCGCCGGAAAGGCCTATGTGGCGCTGCGCCCATTCAAGGCCCGTCTGTCCGGAGCCGGGCCCGACGGCCTCATCACCAACGAATTCGCTTATTGGAACCCCAAGTCCCGCGCCGCCGTGCGTTCTCCCGACTGGGAGCTGACAAGCGGCTCGCTCTTCGCGCGCCAAGCAGCGGCCTGGACTGGCGTGCCGGATGACCGGGCCCCCGACGTAAATTCTTCCAGCGGGACCAATTCGGCCGTATTCCGCATGACCACCATCCGGAACGACTTTCACGATGTCGCGGTCGAGCTGAAGCTGCGCAACGACGGACTCACCAAGACCGCTTCAACGCCGGCCGTGGCTTGGGACGGCGTCCATATCTTCCTGCGCTACCAGAACCAGCGCCACCTCTACTACGCCAGCATCAACCGGCGCGACGGCAAGGTCGTGATCAAGAAAAAGGTCCCGGGCGGGCCCTCCAACGGCGGCACCTATTTCAACCTGCCGCCCGAACTCCCTTACCCGGTGCCCTACCACGACTGGCAGAATGTGCGCGCCACGGTCCGCGACAACCCCGACGGCTCCGTCGCCATCGCCCTCTATGCCGACGGCCGACTGCTCGTATCAGCCCTGGACGACGGATCGGTGGGAGGGCCCGCGATCCGGCACGCCGGAAAGGTCGGCCTGCGCGGCGACAACGCCGATTTCAGGTTCACGGACTTCTCCGTCACCCCCCTGCCGTAGGCTTCCCAGGCGGGCTCCACTAAGGAAATTATCTATAATCCCCGCATGCTTAAATGGGTGGAGATCGACCTGGCCGCCATCCGCGCCAACACGCGCTGGGTGCTCTCACGCCTCGGCCAAGGCGCCCGGCTCATGGCTGTGGTCAAGGCCGACGGCTACGGGCACGGCGCTACGGCCGTGGCCCGCGCCGCCTTAGCGGAGGGCGCCGCCTGCCTCGGCGTCCTGACCGTTGACGAAGCCCGCGCCCTGCGCCATGGCGGCATCAAAGCGCCCATCCAACTGCTCTGCCCGCTGCTGCCCGAAGCGGCGCCTGAGGCGGTCCGGCTGCGTCTCACACCCACTATCGACGATTCCCGGCAGGCGGCAGCGCTCGATACCGCGGCCGGGGCCAAGGGCCTGCCGGTCCATATCGACCTGGACTTCGGCCTGGGCCGCTGGGGCATATCTGTCCGAGACCTTCCTGGTTTTCTCAACCAACTGCGCCGCAGGAAGCGCCTGCGCCTGGCGGGAATCTCCACCCACATCGACTATGTGCCGGGCAAGAACACGGTCGAGGCCGAAGACAAGCTGCGCGCCTTCTGGCGCTTGGCCCAACGCCTCAAGCGCGAGCATCCGGGCCTCGTCTGCCACGCGGCCAACAGCTCGGTCCTGATGGACTTCCCGCATTGGCAGATGGACTTGGCGCGAGTGGGCAATCTCATCTACGGCATCAACCCCTCGGCCAAACCCGCGCCTCTAAAAAATCCCTGGCGCTTCTGCGCCCGCATCATCGCCCTGCGCCGCGTGGTCAAGGGCCGTTCCCTCGGATACGCCAACGAATACGTGGCCGCGCGCACCATGCGCCTGGCCACCGTGCCGGTGGGCTACGCCGACGGCTTGACCATGGAACCCGCCGAGCGGCTCATCAGCTTCGGCGCGGGCTTCCAATACTGGGGCTGGGTCGGCAAGGCCAAGGCCCCGTTCGTCGGCCGCTGCGGCATCTCCCATGTCCTCTTGGACGTGACCGCGGCGCCGCGCGCCGCGAAGGGGGATGTCGTAGTCCTCCCCGTGCGGCGCACTGCGGCAAGCCCCCACCTGCTGCGGTTATACAGGTAGCGGCGCGGCTCAATCCGGGACGGCCGGTTCCTCGCCCGCCGGCGCCGGGCTCTCCAACGGGGATTCAGGAAGAAGCGGCTCGGGAAGGGGCATGGCAGTAGAGACGCCGATCCCGGCGGGACCTATGACCGCCGCTGGGGCCGGGCCTACGACCTGGCCGGGAAATGGTTGGCTGGAGTCCGACGGGTAATATTCCTTTGGTTCCGTCCCCTCGCGGAAAGCCTCCAAGATGCGGTTCTTCTTGGGGCAGGTGGGCAAGGCCAGAAGCCCGGTCTCGGAGTCGATGGTCTGAAAGACGATCCCGCCGGGGACGGGGAAATCGCGCTTCGGGTAATCCTTAAGGATACCCTCCATGATATCCGTCCACCAGGGCAGCACGGTCGAACCGCCGGTCCAATCCTTGCGCCCCAGCGAAGAGAAATCGTCGTAGCCCATCCAAGCGCCGGCCACCAGATCCGGGGTGAAGCCGATGAACCATAAGTCGCGGTTGTCGTTGCTGGTGCCGGTCTTGCCCGCCACCGGGCGGTTGAGCCTGCGCGCATGGGTGGCGGTCCCGTTCTGCACCACCCCTTTAAGCAGGTTGCTCACCAAGTAAGCCAATTGCGGGGACATGGCCTCGTGTTCGGAAGGGATGTGGCTCTCCAGTTGCTTGCCCGCGGAATCCTCGACCCGCTCCACGGCGTAAGGGACCACCCTGACGCCGCCGTTGGCGAAAGTCCCGAAGGCATTGGTCATCTCCAGGGGGCTCACGGCGGAGGAGCCTAAGCCCAATGCCGGGACCGCCTCCAGGGGCGAATAGATGCCGGCCTTGCGCGCCAGGTCCACCACGAGCGGAGGGCCGACATGGGTGATCAGATTGATGGATGCGATGTTGCGCGAGCGGGCCAAGGCCGTGCGCAGGGTGATGGTCCCCAGGAACTTGCCGTCGAAGTTGTTAGGGACCCAGATCTTGAAATCCGTGGATTGGGCGAAGGGCTGGGTCGCGAGGTTGATGGAGTACTGGTCGGTGGCGCCCTCCAGCAGCCGCCAGTCGCGGCCGTCATAGTAATAAGCGAGGGGCGTGTCCTCCACCAGCGAGGCGGCCGTCATCCCCGACTGGAGCGCGGCCGCCCAAACAAAAGGCTTGAAGGTGGAACCCGGCTGCCGCCGGGCCTGCACCGCCCGGTTGAAGACCGAGCCGCGCCCTCCCACCATGGCCCGGATGGCGCCAGTCTTGACGTCCATGAGCACGAAAGCCCCCTGGATGGCAACCGGCGGGGAGGTGGAGATTTCAGGCGCCGCGTCGAGCCTGGCGCCCGCGGCCTGGAGCTTGCGCAGCCATTCCTGGCGCGCCGACTCGTCGAAGTTCGCCAGGCCCTTCTCCATGAAGGCCTCGGCGATCTTCTGCTGGGAGAGGTCGATCGTCGTGTAGATCTTCAGCCCCCCGCGCCAGAGCGCGCTGGTCCCGTAGCGCGACTCCAGGCGCTTGCGCACGCTCTCCACGAAATAGGGCGCCTGCGTCTGCTGGCCGATCGGCCGGGACAGGGGGATGGGCTCGAGCAAGGCGGCGTCGCGGTCAAGCTTGCTGATCATGCCCATCTCGCACATGCGGCCGAGGACGGCGGCGCGGCGACGGCGCGCCTGGTCGGGATGCGTAAAAGGAGAGTTGCCGCGCGGCGCTTGGATGATCCCGGCCAGCAAGGCGCAGTTGGCCAAAGAGAGATCACCCACATCTTTGCCGAAATAAATACGCGCCGCGGCTTGGACCCCGTAGGCCCCTTCCCCGAAATAGACCTGGTTCAAGTAGAACTGCAGGATCTCCGACTTCGAGAAATTGCGCTCGATCCGGATGGCCATGAGTATCTCGCGGAGCTTGCGCACGAATTTGCGCTGCCGCGTCAGAAAAATCTGGCGCGAGAGCTGCATGGTGATGGTGGAGCCGCCCTGCCGCACCCGCCCGGCCAGCAGGTTGGTGAACGCGGAACGCAGAATGCCTCTGGGCGAGATGCCCCAATGCTTGAAAAAACGATCATCCTCAATGGCGATGACCGCGCTCTGCAGTCCCATCGGGATATTCTCCAGGCTAAGCAGACCGCGCTTCTCGATGGAGAACTCCGCGACCAGCTGGCCCCGGCAATCGAACACGCGGCTGGATAACGCGGGGGTATAGGACTCCAAGGCGTGGATGCTCGGCAAGCCCATGAGCAGGCGGCGCAACAGGAACGCCTCCCCCGCCACGAACAGCAGGAAGAGCGAGAGCCCGAGATAAAAACGCGAGCGGAGCATCAGCCTGGGGGCTTGCGCCGGCTACCGAGACCCCTGCTCCTCATACCAGGGCTTGCCGCGGCTGGAAGGATGCGTGCAGTCCACGAACACGACGACCTGCCTGTCGTTATGGACATAGCCCCATTTTCCCGTGTCCCGCAGTTTACTGCCGTCGATCCGGCCGTCGCGCAGGATGCCCCGGGAGTAGTACTTGACGGCATTGGTTTCCCGATGGTCCTTGCTGGCGATGTCCACGGTAGGGAGGTCCGTCAGGTAATTCGGGGCGAGCTGGCCCAGGCTCTCCGGGATGTTCCCGCCATGGTCCTTAAGATAACCGGCCAGCGCCCCCTCTATCTGCGCGAGGCTAGTCAAGGTCCGAAGTTCGGCGGCCTGCCGTTCCGAACGCTGCATGCTGCGCTCCACCAGGTCGGACGCTTCCTCATCCTTGCTGCCCAGCCCGCGGCACCCGGCCACGGCCAGCAGCAAAGCGAAACCCAAGGACAGTCTGCTCATACTGCCTCGAGGCCCCCAATGGGTTTAGCGGCCTTGCTGGAAGGGTGGGTCAAGCGTTTATATTCCAGCACTTTTTCCAACACGTCGTCAGTGGTCTCGCGCACGATGTAGCGGTTGCCCGTGGTCAAAGACACCACGGTCTGCGGGCCTGGCTCCAGGCTTTCGATGAGTTCGGCGTTGATGACGACCTCTCCGCCGTTGATCTTATGCAGCCTTATCATCTTCCCAGTACTCTAGGGCAGGTCCAGTAGATTTAGCCATTTCTTCGCGCAGGCGCGCCAGAGGTTCCTCAAAAGCCTTGACCTGCGCGGCTTGGGCGGCGGCGAGCCTTTCCAAGTCCGCCTTATCCGCCTCCAGCACACGCCGCAGCTTTTCCTCTTTTTCCAGCCGGCCTTGGAGTTCAGCCCCGGCCCGGGTCAGTTCCTCGATGCGGGCCAAGCGCGCGGCGGATTCCGCCGCCTGGCTCCGCGCGGACACGAGTTCGCTCTCCCGTCCTAGGAGCTTCTGGGCCCAGTCCGCGTCCTTGCGGGACATCTCCTTGCGCAGCCGGTCCAACTCGGTCTCCAGTGCCTGGCGCGCCTTCGCCCGCTCCTGCTCGGCCGCCTCGGCCCGGACCAGGGCCTCCCGCCCGATTTCAAGGCGCAAGGCCGTTTCACTCTGGCGCAGCTCAGCCGATTTCTCCTTCTCCATCTGCTCCGACAGCTTGGCCGCGCGCTGATTGAAATCCTCCTGGGCCTGCAGCTTGAGGAGTCCCTTTTCGGCCTCCAGCGTCTTCTGGAACTGGGCCGCCGCCTCGGCGCGTATCTCCTTCTCCCGCTCGGCCCATTTACGCTGTAGGACCGCGAACTCCGCCTTGTAGCGCTCCTGGGACTTCTCCCATTCCGCCGCGCCGCGCTTGAGCTCTTCTATCTGGGTCCGTCCCGCGACGGCCTGCCGCTCCAAAGCGCCGCAGACCGCGCGCAGCCGGACCAGTTCCGAGGCGGCGCGCTCCGCCGCCTCCCTGTACCTAGCCAGCTCCACCTCGCCATCCATCTTGACGCGGCGCAATTGCGCCTCGTGCTCGGCGCGCAACCGGTCTCCCAAGGCGACCAATTCCCGCTGCAGCCGCTCCGCGTCCAGCGTAAAGCGCTGCTCACGCTCCTGGTAGCTGACGCGCAAAGCCTGCAAGTCCCGCTCCAAGCGGTCCTGGGCCATGGCCAGCTGCTGGCGGGCCAAGCCCAAGTCCGCGCGCAACTGGATGGACTCCTTCTCCTTCTCCGCCGCGGCGGCCGCCTTGGCCGAGGCTTCGGCCTTCTCCTGGCCCGCTTCGGCCAAGCGGGCCTCCAGCATCTTCGTCTCGGCGGCCATCTGGGAGAGGGCGGCGTCAGCGCCCTTGAGTTTCTCGGCGAGGGCGCGCAGGTTATGGTTCTCCTCGTCCTTGACCAGGATGGTCTTCTGCCAGCCGGCCTTCTCCTCGAGCCAGCGCCGCTCCATCTCCTGCAGGCGCGCGGCGAAATGACTCTCCCCGTCCTTTTCCTGGCTCTCGCGGGTCTGCATCTGGCTCTTGAGCGTGGCGACCCAGGTCTCGCGCTCCTGGGCCAGCCGGGCCTCAAGTTCCTGCACCTTGAGGTCCATGACCCGACGGCTTTCCTCACCTTCGGCCTCACGGCGATCGCGCCGCAACTTGTCCTGCAGATCCTTGATCGAGACCTCCACGCGCGCCGCCGTCGCGGCCTCCTGCTGGACCTTGAAGTTGGCCAAAAGCAGTTGCTCGTGTTCTTTTGAAAGGCGCTTCTCCAAATCCGCGATCTTGTGCTCGTAAACGACCTGGTCGGGTGAGGGACCGAGCGGGCGCTCCGGCTCGGCCGGCGCCGCTGCCGGCGCACGCTGGAAGTCCTGGTTTTCCTCGGCCATGGTATCCTCTCCTGTGTGCCTACGCTTGAAAACGCACGCTTCGAGCTCACGGCTCATCCCGAGTTTAGTCGTACCCTGTTACATTTTCAAGTCGCGGGCGAGCCCTCCCGGAAAGCCTAAATCCTCAACGAAGCCCTGAATGATGCGCGTGAGGAGCCTGCAAGGCTCCGAGCGCGCCACCGGACGCCGCGAAGCGGCGGCCGGCAGTGCCCCAACCGGCTTGCCACCGGCCTTCGGCCGTTGGTTGCGCCCCGACAAGACGGCCGTCGGGGCGCTCGTAGGTGATGCGGGCGTACTTATCCCTGTTATGCACAGGGTCATCAGGACGAACTGGGATTTTTAGGTCGCTATAACCTGCGGGGACATGACCGCCCAACGGGCTTGCTCGAATATATCGTAGAACGGGAAAGCATCTGATAGCCGGAGGATCAGCCGCCGCGCATGGCGTACGATGACGCCGGCATGGCACAGAAGCCGAAACCGGAGGCTCTTGATCGACAGATTCTGCCAGCTTTCCGGCAATGCCACGCGCTTGAACGT
>CAIRTQ010000060.1 GCA_903881545.1 uncultured Elusimicrobia bacterium | reverse complement strand
CTCCCCGAACGAGGCCCCGCGCTTGATGCGCAGGTTCTCGCGGATCCGGTCGAAGATGATGATGGTGTCGTGCATGGAGTAGCCCGCGATGGTCAACAGCGCCGTGACGATCAGCAGGTCCATCTCCTTGCCCGTAATGGCGAAGAGCGCCGCCGTGCCCACCACGTCATGGAAGAGCTCCAGGACGCCCGTGAACCCCCAGAGCGGGTTCGAGAAGCGGTAGGCCACATAGACGATGATGCAGAACAGGCTCCAGAAGATGGCCCAGCAGGTGCGCCGCTTCAAGTCCTTGCCGACCACCGGCCCCACGAAATCCTTCTTCTCCAGCGTAGGGGAATTGTCCGGGAAGGCGGCCTTGAGGACATCCATGGTGCGATCGGAGGCCGCGGCCATGGCCTTTTCGTCGCTCTTCTCGCGCAGGATGTATTCGGTCTTGCCGTTCGGGGCCGTCTCGCTCTGGATCTCGGGTTTAAGGCCGGCCCGGCCCAAAGCCGCGCGCAGGTCGCCGACCTGCACCGGTTTGGCGAAGGAGACCTGCAGCAAAGTCCCGCCCGTGAACTCGATGGAGTAGTTGAACCCCTTGTAGATGATCGTCGTCAACCCGCCGAGGATGATGGCCAGCGAGATCACGATGGGGATGCGCCGGAAGCGGATGAAGTCTATGTTGGGCTTATGGAAGAATTCCATGTTATATGGACAGCTCCTCTACAGGGTTGGCGGAAAGGTAGGACTCGAACACGAGCCGCGTCACATAGATGGCGGTGATGAAGCTCATGACGATGCCGAGGATCAGCGTGATGGCGAAGCCTTTGATGGGCCCCGTTCCGAATTGGAAAAGGAACGTAGCGGTCAACACGGTGGTCAGGTTGCAGTCGAAGATCGCGGTGAAGGCGCGGTCGTAGCCCTGGTCCACGGCCAGGCGCACGGGCTTGCCCAGCCGCAGTTCCTCGCGGATGCGCTCGAAGATCAGCACATTGGCGTCTACGGCCATGGCCAAGCTCAGGATCATGCCCGCCATTCCGGGCAGGGTCAGCGTGAACTTGAAGTAGGCCATGCAGGCCGAGAGGTAGATGAAGTTGAGGGCCAGGGCCATGCAGGCGATGACGCCGGAGAGGCGGTAGTAGACGACCATGAAGACGACCACCAGGATCAGGCCGATGACGCTGGAAGTGATGCCGGCCCGGATGGAGTCCTCGCCCAGCGTCGGCCCCACCGTGCGCTCCTCGATGAGGTTGACCGGGGCGGGCAGGGCGCCGGCGCGCAGGACGATGGCGAGGTTGCGCGCGTCGTCCGGGGTGAACTGCCCCTCGATGATGCCCGAACCGCCGCTGATGCGGCTGCGGATGACCGGCGCGGAATAGACCACTCCGTCGAGCACGATGGCCATGTGCTTGCCCACGTTGGCGCTGGTGAGGTTGGCGAAGAGCACCGCGGCCTCGGGCTTGAACTTGAAGGCCACCACGGGCATGCCGTAGTCTCCGCCGGTCTCGACGCGCGCGGTCTCAAGCTGGGCCCCGGTGAGCGCCGCAGCATGCTTGAGCATGTAGAGGGCGCTCTCCTTGCCCGAATAAAGCTCCAGGCCGGGGGGGACAAGCTTGGCGGCCGCTGGGGAGATCTTGGGTCCGTTGAAAGCCGAGACTCCGAGTTCCGCCACCTTGCCCAAGGCCTTCTGGGCGGCTTCGGATTCGTCTACCATGCGGAACTCCAGCATGGCCGTCTTGCCCACGAGCTCCTTGGCTTGGGCCGAATTGGTGATGCCCGGCAGCTGGACTACGATCCAGCGCTGGCCTTGCCGCACGATGAGAGGCTCGGCCACGCCGAACTGGTCCACGCGGTTGCGGATGATCTCTATGGCCCGGGCCAGGGCGTCGTTGATGTCGGCCTTGGGGTCGAGCTTGGAGATGTCGAGCTCCATGAGCATGTGCGTGCCGCCGCGCAGGTCTAGGCCGAGGTTGAGGAGCCAGTTCGGCCGGTCGCGGAACGCTTCGCGCTTGGTTCGCTCCGCCGCGTCCAGGCTGTACCAGTTGATGGTGGGGTACAGCAGGGCGAGGGCGCCTATCAGGCTGACCAGGACGACCGACCACTTGATCTGGAGCTTGCTCATGTTCTCGGTCTCAGGATACGGCGGTTATGTTCTTGACCGCGGAGTTGTCACCTGATTCCGCGGCGAGCACCTTGGAGACGGCGGAACGGGCCACCGTGAGCTTCACATTCTCGGCGAAGCGCACTTCGAGGTCCGTGCCCTTGAGGCCGACGACGGTGCCGTAGAGGCCGCCGGTGGTCAGGATGCGGTCGCCCTTCTGGACCGAATCCAGCATCCGCTGATGCTCTTTGACCTGCTTCTGCTGCGGCCGGATGAGGAAGAAGTAGAAAATAACGAAGACGGCTGCGATGGGAATCATGTTGACCCAGAGGTTCGGCTGCGCTTGTGATGGCATATTCGCTCCTAGTGATGAACCGGCTGAAGATTCTAGCACATTTCCACAGGCCGGTTGCCGGGACGGGCGCCTGCCTCCCAAGAGCCCATTCGTCCATTGCCATTATCCGAGAGGAACAGGTATGATTTGTCCGGCGGCATCAAAAATGATGAGAGGGATTTTGAGGAGCGCGCTCGTACTCGTCTTGGCGGCGCTCTGCGCCTATTGCGCGTTCTTGCTGTTCGGCCTCGGGCGCTTCCGGCCCCAGTTGGACTGGTTCGAGTATTGGTTGTATTCCCACATCCCGGTTTGGGGGGCGCCTATCGTCACTTTTGTCGTCCTCATCTTCTTCGTCTTGCTTTCCTCTCTCATCCCGTACCAAGTGGTAGCCTATTTCCTTTTATTGGCTTCGTTGCTGTGGATGAGCGCCTTCCTCATCTCGCGTATCTTGGGAGCCCGTCCCCCCGCGGGCCCGCTGCCATCCTCCGCCCGGGGTGGGGGCTTCTCGACGATGATCCCGGGCGCCATCAGCGCCTTCGTGGTTGCCTGCGTCTATTTTTTGGGGTTTTTATTGCCCGATGCGGTCACCGGACCGACTGGCCGGACGCTGGCCGCGTTCTTCGGCCTGCTTGCGGCGCCCATCGTCATCGCGATGGGGTTCGGCGCGGGTTGGTCCGCGGCACTGCTGACGGGCATAATCCTCCATAGGATACGGGGCCGGCGCGCGGCGAACGCGCTATTGGTCTTCGTGCCCTGCACGTTTTTCGTCTTCGCCATGGCGCACAACTCTATCCTCTGCTTTTGGTCATCGTCTCCGTCGGCGACCTCGCGCCAAATCCGATGGGCCTATGACAATGCGGTCCGGACCAACAACGACTACCCTTTAAGGGATGTGGCGCGCAACCCCGCCGCTTCGCGGGATATCATCGACAGGCTGATGCAGCGGGAAGATATGCACCGCTGGTTGGCGCGCAACCCCGCCTTGCCCCCGAACATCCTCCGCGCCCTTTCCAAAGAGCCGCGCGAGGAAGTCCTTTACGGCCTCATCCGCAATCCCGCCACGCCTATCGATGTCTTGCGCGCCCTGACCAAGCATGAGTCATTAGGGCCATCGGCGGTGGAGGCTCTCCAGGCGCGTACCCCAAAGGATAAAAAGTAACCGGCTCCCGCTTCAGCCCTTGGCCTCGGGGGGGAACTTGTGGCCGGAACCCCTCCGGTACCCGCGCGGATCGATTGACACTCGCGCAAACCCCGCCCGGCGCACGATGTCCAGTACCGCCGCACCTGCGCCCTCTCTCAGCTTCGGCAATTCTTCCGGCGCCACCTCCACCCGGGCCAGCTCGCCGTCCGTGCGCACCCGCACCACGCGGAACCCCAGCGCCCGTATCCCCGCCTCGGCTTTGTCCACCTGGCGCAGAATCTCCGGGCTCAAGGCCGAGCCGAAGGCCACGCGCGACGACAGGCACGGAGACTCCGCCCGGTTCCATGTCGGCAGGTCCCAGGCGCGGCTCAGCCGCCGGATATCCGCTTTGCGCAGCCCCGCGTCCCGCAAAGGACTGCGCACCCCCGCGTCGGCCGCCGCTACCTGGCCCGGACGATCGTCGGATAGGTCGTCGAGATTGAAGCCGTTCGCCAATACCGCGTAGCCCCCCGCGCGGGCCAAGGGCAGCAGCCGCGAGTAAAGCTCCTTCTTGCAGTAAAAACACCGGTTCACCGGGTTGGCCAGGTAGCACGGATCGTCGAACTCCTCCGTGGCCACCACCCTATGCTGGCAGTCCATCAGTTCCGCCAAAGCCCGGCAGAACTCCAGCTCGCCCCGCGGCAGGGAGGGGGTATCCGCCGTCGCGGCCATGACCTTGTCACGCGGCAAGGCCCGGCGCGCCGCGGCCGTCAGGAAAGTCGAATCCACGCCGCCCGAAAAAGCCACGAGCACGCTGCCGTAATCCAACAGGATTTCCGATAGCCGGCGGCTCTTGCCTTCTAGGATTGCTTCCTCGTCTCCCATGGATTCCCCTGCCGTCATTATAGCCAGTTTCCCGTCAGGAGCAAAAGCGAGACCGCCGGCCCCGCGCGGGACCGGCGGTCGTATCCGTAGCGTCTTCGGCGTTTAAAGGAACAGCGGCGCCAGCACCAGCGTGATGGTGGCCAGCAGCTTGATCAAGACATGCAGCGACGGCCCTGCCGTGTCCTTGCAGGGGTCGCCGACCGTGTCGCCGACGACGGCGGCCTTGTGCGTTTCCGAACGCTTGCCGCCGTAGGCCCCGGTCTCGATGTACTTCTTGGCGTTGTCCCAGGCGCCGCCCGAATTGTTGAGGAACGTCGCGAGCAGGATGCCGGCCACCGTGCCGATCATCAGGAACGCCGCCACGACCTCGGCCGCGATGGTAGGATCCGCCGGGGTGATGAAGATGCGGAAGAACACGCCCACCAGGATAGGCCCGCAGACCGCGAGCAGGCCGGGCAGGACCATGGCCTTCAATGCGCCCAAGGTCACGATGTCAACGCACTGGCCGTAATCAGGCTGCTCCGTTCCCTGCATGATGCCGGGCTTGGCCTTGAACTGACGGCGCACCTCGTTGATGACCGCGAAGGCCGCCTTGCCCACGGCGCGGATGGTGAAGCCCGAGAACAGGAACACCAGCATGGCGCCCAGCATGGCCCCGACGAAGACCTCGGGCTTGGCGATGTTTACGGAGATGTGCTTGCCCGTGTAGTTGAAGATCTCGTCCATGTAGGCCGAGAAGAGCAGGAACGCCGCCAAGGCGGCCGAGCCGATGGCGTAGCCCTTGGTCAGGGCCTTGGTGGTGTTGCCCACGGCGTCCAGGCGGTCGGTCTTCTTGCGGATCTCCTCCGGCTGATGGGACATTTCGACGATCCCGCCCGCGTTGTCCGTGATCGGGCCGAAGGTGTCCATGGCCAGGATGTAGGCCGCGGTGCTGAGCATGCCCATGGTCGCGACCGCCGTGCCGAAGAGGCCGCCCAGGCCTCCGGGCAGGGCCGCGACGCCCAGCTTGTAGGAGGCGAGTATGGCGATGCAGATGACGATGACCGGCAGGGCCACGCACTCGAAGCCTACCGAGAGACCCGCGATGATGTTGGTCGCGGGGCCGGTCTGCGAGGCCTCGGCGATGGAGAGCACGGGCCGGTACTTGTACTCGGTGTAGTACTGGGTGATGTAGACGAAGGCCTGCGAGGTCAGGATGCCGATGACGCCGCAGCAGGTGTAGTACATCCAGGCGTTCGGCGCCTGGTCCGTGTAGAGCAGCCAGCGCGCCGCGAAGGCGAAGGCCGCCATGGCCAGGGCCGAGGCGATATAATAGCCGATGTTCAAGGCCGTCATCGGGTCCTTGTCCTCCTCCGTACGGACGTAAACGATGCCCACGATGGAGGCGAGTATGCCCAGGGCACGCGCGACCAACGGGAAGAGGATGCCCTTCCAGCCGAAGAAGGGGATCAAGGCCACGCCCAGGATCATGGCG